>NZ_JBFROH010000018.1:0-167436 GCF_041471425.1 Vibrio sp. 10N.261.52.C2
GTATTTTAGGACGAGACATTAGGTAGAGCGGCGACGATTAACTGCTAGCGAGTTCTGATAGGGCGTTTTCAATTGCGATGGCTCTGCGTTTCTCTTGTTCTTCTCGAATATCTTTGCCTTTAAAACCATCGATAATGATCGCTTTTACTTCGACTTGAAGCGCCGCTTGGTAGGCGACTTCAAAGCGCGCTTTTTGAGGATAAGGCTGATCTTCTAATCCTTTTCGGCCTGCGTGGTCGGCCTGGCAGCAAAGTAGTATATCGTCGAACCTATCTGGCTTACGCCAAACATCGAACTTGTTGAGAACCTTGAGAAAGGTGGTTGGTTTGAGCTCGCCTGCGCGGTGGATATTAGAATGTTGCTCGCACACTAACAACGCAAGGTCTCTGAACTCATTGGGCACTCTCACTCGCTCACACAGTTTCTTGATTATCTTAACACCTGTGTGGCAGTGCATTTTATGGCTTGGCCATTCAGCTTGTGGTGTGACGCCTTTACCTAAGTCATGCACTTGAGCTGCAAAGCGTACCGGTAGCGATGGGCTTAATAGTGCGGCTTGCTGAGCAACCATCAGAGTGTGAATACCCGTGTCGATTTCAGGGTGCCATTTTTCAGGTTGAGGGACGCCAAATAGAGCGTCAATCTCAGGTAATACGACTGCCAATGCACCACACTCTTTCAATACAGAGAGGAACACTTCAGGGTGCGGTGTACTAAGAGACTTATGCCACTCTTGCCAAACTCGCTCTGCAGTAAGGTGTGCCAGTTCACCAGATTGGACGATCTCACTCATCATATCCATGGTTTCAGGTGCAACCGTGAAGTTAAGATGGTGAAGCTTGGCGGCGAAGCGAGCCACACGCAGTACACGAAGAGGGTCTTCAACAAAAGCGTCTGAAACGTGTCTTAAGATACGATCCGAGAGATCTTTCTGGCCATGATAAGGATCGTGAAGTTGGCCTTTATCATCTTGAGCTATAGCGTTGATGGTCAGATCTCGACGCATCAGGTCTTCTTCCAAACTCACGTCTGGCGCGAAGTAACATTCGAAGCCTGTGTAACCAGAGCCTGATTTTCTCTCAGTGCGAGCCAGTGCGTGCTCTTCTTTGGTTTTTGGGTGCAAGAATACCGGGAAATCTTTTCCCACAGCAGTAAAGCCAAGGTTTTCCATCTCTTGAGGGGTACTCCCTACCACGACCCAATCTCTATCATAACTATCAATATTGAGCAGCTTATCGCGCACTGCTCCACCGACTAGATAGCGTTGTAGCCCGTTGTCTTTTGGTAGGCTATCGTAAATTTGCAACTTATCACCTCGAAATGTTTTATCACTGCTGGACTTTACTGCAAGCAATGGTACTTTCCATTAATCGTAATTATAGGGCAGCACATGTATAAGGAATATTTTGGCTTCGTTGAGATGCCATTTTCGATTGTACCAAATTCTCGCTACTTGTTTTTGAGTCAGCGCCATCAAGAAGCGATGCAGAACCTACAAGCCGGTTTAGGCGAGGGTGGGGGCTTTGCGATGCTTACTGGTGAGGTTGGTACAGGGAAAACAACGGTCGCTAAGGCGATGTTGTCTTCATTGGATAGTCATACTCAGGCTGGCCTTATACTTAACCCTACGTTTTCAAATACGGATTTACTAGAAGCTATCTGCGATGAGTTTGAGGTCGAGTACCCAGAACAAGCATCGTTGAAACAGCTCAGTCAGGCTATTCATTATTTTCTACTTGATAGCCATGCCGAAGGCATTCAAACCCTATTGGTGATCGATGAAGCCCAACACCTCGCTGCCGATGTGTTGGAGCAGTTACGCCTTCTAACAAACTTGGAAACCGACAATCGTAAGCTGTTAAAAGTACTGTTGGTCGGCCAGCCGGAATTACAACAGCACTTACAAACCACGCAGCTACGTCAGCTAGCACAGCGCATTACTGGTCGTTATCACTTACTGCCTCTTAATACCGAAGAAACGGGCAAGTACATCGCGTTTCGTTTGGAGACGGCGGGTGGCGAGCAGATGTTGTTTTCGAACCGTTCTATCAAGCTGATTGCTCAATATACGCATGGTATTCCAAGGCTCATTAACTTGGTGTGTGATAAAGCACTGCAGTTGGCTTTTCATGACGGTGAGCAGCTACCGAGCAATGAAACGGTTAACCGAGCGTGTCAGCAGGTTATGTCCTTTCAGGCCGATGTGTATCACGTCGAGAAAGCTCTAACTTCTCGTGTCGCGCCTAAGTTATTCCAATACGCAGGGATTGCGACGTTAAGCGTTGGTCTTGCAATAGCGACCTTTAACTTCGCTCCAAGCTATATCAATGCTTGGTTGCCTACGGATGCATCAAATGGAGCAAAGACGGAAGTGTTAGCACGTACTCAGCGTTCTTTGGTATCAGATGTTCCTAAGTTGGTTGCTGAGCCAAAACCTGCCAAGTTTGAATTGCCACAACACATTCAACAACATTTGATGCAGGGGACCAATCGTTCTCTCGCTATCAAAGACTTGTATACGCTGTGGGGATATCAATCTTCACTGCGTGATGGATTGTGCTTAAGTGAGCCACAAAGTGTTTTTGTGTGTGAGCAGCAGCAGGCCAGTTTGGATACCTTGTTAGAACTTGGTGTTCCTGTGGTACTTAATCTCGACATAGACCAAAAACCAGTGTTTGCTGTGCTGTATGGCGTGTCTAAGGATTCTGTCGAGTTGCTGGTTAATGAAAAGCTGTTGGTGATGCCGAAGCAATCCTTAGAGCAAATCTGGCAAGGCGATTACGTCGCTATTTGGAAGCAGCCGCTGCGAGAGACCCTTAAAGAGGGCTATCAAGGTGAAGCGGTTGCTTTGCTTGATCTACTGCTTTCTGAAGTATTAGGAGAGGTTGTTTCCGGTAGTGATGTATTTGATTATGAGTTAAAAATGAAAATCGAAGCATTTCAAACGTGGCAAGGTATGTCTGTTGATGGCATTGCAGGTAAGCGCACCTTAGCAAGATTGCAGAGATTAGCTCAACTCGATTCGCCTAAGCTGATGTCACTAGAAGGGGGCGAAAGCTAATGTCACGTATTATGCACGAACTTAAACAGCCGTCTCACAAGCCATCTTCTATTAATCAGCACTCTCTTAGCAAACCAAGCTTCAAAGGCTACCAGAATCATCATGTTCCTAATTCTGCAAAAGGGATGAGCAACAAGCGAGGTTCATCGTTAGCGATGGGGCTACTCTTAATCTTGGTTCCTTCTTTGTTGGTGGGTGGCGTCTTGGCTTATCAATCGTATATCCAACAACAAGAAGCCGTGAACCAAGCTGCCAATGTCGCTCTGCCAGAATTTAAAACTGAATCAGACATTGAGCCTGAAATTGCGGATGCTGATATAGCAAGCATGGATGCCGTGTCTGAGGAAGAAGATGCCTTGTTCACCGTTCGCCCTGCACCGGCGAGCCAACCGTTGAAAGCATTGCCACGCCAAGAGATGTATGCACAGATTGATTCTGGCGCTAATCGTGCAAACACCGCTGGTGGCTCAGCAGTGATCTTCGCTAATGCTGATAACAACACTCAAATGACAGCCAGTTCTGAATCGTCATCCGTTCAGCCAGGCGCGAGTGATGAAACGACTGCTCTGCAATCAAGCACTGATCAGCAATCAAATAGTGACTTACAATCGGACAGTGATCTGCTGCAAGGGCTAGACCTCAGTGAGTTGCCACCTGATTTGGTATTGAAGCTTGAATCCATTATGGGGGAGCAACAAAGCACTCCTGAGCCGATGGACTCTAGACCCGCAGGGCAAAGAGGCTCTCAGGTTATTGAGTTGGAAACGCACACCAATAGCTTATCAGGCGTCCTTCCTAAGTTAGACCTACAAACTCATATGTACTCGAGCAGCGAGACCAAACGTTGGGTAAAAGTGAACGGCCAAGAAGTGGCGCAAGGAGATTGGATTGGACAAGACATTCAATTACTAGAGATTAAGCCACAATCAGTGATCATAGAGTTCAATCAACAGAAGATAGAAATCCCGGCTCTGTACGAGTGGGAAGGTTAGCGATTTCTATACGTATCTAGATAACAGACAAATAAAAAGGAGCACCTCGGTGCTCCTTTTTGATCTTCGATACTGAATTTACTGTACCTAATACAAGCGTTACGTCTACGCCCAACCGTTTGGTGATTTTCTGCGACGAGGCATGATGTGTGGCAGAACAAGGCCTAGAAGTAGACCAATACCCGCAACACCACCACCGTACATGAAGTACTTCAATAGTAGGTCGTCTTTTTGAGTGTCTAGCTTAGCGCGCAGTTCACGGTTCTCTGTTTGAGAACTCGTTAGCTGTTGGCTAATTTCACTGTAGTTCTGTTCTAGTTCAGCAATCTGCTTGTTACGAGAATCTAGAGAGCTTGCTAGGCCAGCTTTTTCGCTGTCAGCACTCTGACGAGCATTCGCTAGCTTGCCTTTAACTTCCGTCAGCTCTTTCTCTAGCTTAGGCATACGCAGTGCCATGCTTTCTTGAGTGCTTACAAACTTGCTTTCAACCCAACCTTTACGGCCACGGTTGTCTTGAATTTGGGTGTAACCCGTACTCTTGTTAGTTTGTAGGAATGTAATCTTTTCACCAGCATCAACACTACCGATGATACGGAATGTGTTGTTTGGGCCAGAATGCATATAAGTAAATAGTTTGTCAGCAATATAACGGTCTTGTGCAAAGGCAGCTGGAGCCGCAAGCATTGCGAACAAAACTAAGCTAATCAGTTTTTTCACAGTAAATCCCTTAACGATTCAAATTGGGTAGGCGTATGAGTCAGCCTCAATCAGCAAATAATATTTAGTTTCTTTATGCGGTGCAACAAAGAAGGGAGGCAAAGCCTCCCTTTCTGTGCGTTTGAGTCAATAATGACATGGCATTTACATATCGTTACTGAAGCTCACACTGTTCTGACGCTAGTATTCACTAACGCAGTCGCGATTACATAGTAAACGCAGCCTGAATTGCGTAGAAGAACACAACAGCAAGTAGAGCACCTGCAGGTAGTGTCACAATCCAAGAAGCCACGATATTACGTACAACGCCTAAGTTTAGTGCTGCGATACCACGAGCAAAACCAACACCTAAAACAGCACCAACGAGTGTTTGTGTAGTAGAGATTGGAAGGCCAGTACCTGAAGCTAGTACAACCGTACATGCAGTTGCAAGTTGTGCAGCAAAGCCACGGCTTGGTGTTAGTTCTGTAATACCAGTACCAACGGTTGCCATTACTTTATGACCCATTGTTGCAAGACCAACAACGATACCGAATCCACCTAGAGGAAGAATCCACCATGCGATAGTACTCTTACCTGTGATTTCACCCATGTGCTCAACGGTTGATACAACAGCAGACAGTGGACCAATCGCGTTCGCAACGTCGTTTGAACCGTGTGCAAATGCCATCGCACAAGCTGTGATAACCATGAGTACAGAGAAGATGCCTTCAACACCTGCAAAGCCGTGGTCTTCTTCGCGGTTAGCGAATTTCTTCTGGATGTATAGGTAACCGCCGATCATTACAAGCGCAGAAACGCCAGCAGCCCAAACCCATGCTTCAGTGTTGCTTAGGTGAAGACCAACGTGCTTAAGGCCTTTCTTGATGGTTACAAGTGCAATTACCATTGTTGTAATGAACATGTATACCGGTACAAAGCGTTTCGCGTTAAATAGCGGGTTCTCTGTATCAAAAATCAGTCGTTGAGCACTTACAAATATGACGTAAGCGAAGAAACCGGAAATAACCGGTGTGATAATCCAACTGCCCACAATGCCTTGAACGCTGTTCCAGTCTACCGCTTCAGTACCTACAGACACACAAGCGAAGCCGATGATTGCACCGATGATTGAGTGAGTCGTAGAAACCGGCCAGCCCATGTAAGAAGCGAGAAGTAGCCATGTACCCGCAGCAAGAAGTGCTGACATCATGCCGTACACAAGTACATCTGGTTGATGAGCGAATAGAGACGTTTCGATAACACCTTTACGGATCGTGTCTGTTACTTCGCCGCCCGCAAGGTAAGCACCTGCGAATTCAAAGATCATTGCGATAATGATCGCTTGTTTAACGGTTAAAGCTTTAGAGCCTACTGAGGTGCCCATTGCGTTCGCAACGTCATTTGCACCAATACCAATAGCCATCAAGAAACCGAAAGCTGCTGCAACAATAATCAGGACAGTGCCGTAGTTAGCAAGGATATCCATCGTAATACCTAGTTGTTTGATAACAAGCGGAACAAATTTAGACGCAAAAAACCGCTCAGCGAGAGGAATACTCAGCGCATAAGTGGTTTGTTCAAAAAATGCTCTTCGTTATATGGTTAACGTATGATTTAAGATCGAGAAAGCATTACTTCAAGACGAGCGCCTACACGCTGTGCTTGATCTGCAATACCACCAACCCATTCAAGAATTTTGTATAAGAACATGATATCAACTGGATTCAGATCGCCTTCAATTGCCATTAGTTGTTGGCGTAGTTCGATCTGCATCGCATCCGTGTCATCTTCAATTACATCTAATTGATGAATCATTTCGGCAACGAGTGTTACTTCACGGCCTTTAAAGCCAGTCTCAAGTAATTCGTCTAATTCATTGATTACGTTTTGTGCTTGGTTCGCTGCATCTAGACAACGTTTAACGTAAGCGATGAAGTTTTCTTGCATAGGAGCAGGAATGACAAGTTGACGACCATATACACGGCCAGCAATGTCTTTCGCTAGGTTTGCGAGTTTGTCTTGTTGCGTTAATAGCTCCAACATATCGGTGCGATCAACTGGCATAAACAAACCACGAGGAAGTTTAAGGCGAATTTCACGTTTTAGTACGTCAGCTTCTTTCTCAAGGTGAGAAATTTGAGCTCGAATTTCTGATGCTTTTTCCCAGTCACCTTTTGAAGAAACTTCAAAGAAATTAACTAGGTGAGAACAACATTCGTTCACGCATACTACGTGACGCTGCAAAGGTTTAATTGGGGACTTTGCAAATAACCCCATAATTGTATTTACTGGCATGGTCATCCAACCTAATAAATAATAACCTTAAAACAACATACACCATATTCATGGTGAAATGTTAAGCGATGGCTACAAAGTCGCGCATGTTAACCTAATCAATCTCTCATTAAAACTGTTTTAGATCATCATAAGGGCGATATTTCTGACTTGCCGACTTTTCAAATTGGCAATATCCTGTCCCTATCTTCACAGAAAGGTATAACTATGGAAACCGAGATAGAACTGAAGTTTTTTGTTTCTCCTGATTTTTCAGAGACTTTACGCAATAAAATTGCTGAAACTAAAGTACTTCAGCACAGTTGTCGTGAGCTAGGTAACATCTACTTTGACACCGCTGACAACTGGCTACGTAAGCACGATACAGGCTTACGCATTCGACGCTTTGATGACGTATTTGTACAAACCGTAAAGACTGCTGGTCGCGTTGTTGCTGGTCTACACCAAAGGCCTGAATACAATGCAGAACACGACAGCAATCAACCCAAGCTTGCCTTGCATCCAGAAGATATCTGGCCTGAAGGTAAAAATATCGAAACACTGGAAGCCGAGCTTACTCCACTCTTCTCTACTAACTTTACACGAGAGCAGTGGCTGATTGGCATGCCTGATGGTAGCCAAGTCGAGGTCGCATTCGATCAAGGCTTTGTTGAATCAGACGACCTGCAAGAACCGATTTGCGAAGTCGAATTGGAACTTAAATCCGGTCAAACGGATGCGCTATTTACATTGTCTCGCCAATTCTGCGAACAAGGTGGCATGCGTTTGGGTAACCTAAGTAAAGCAGCTAAGGGTTACCGTCTTGCTCAAGGTTATCAAGGAGATGAAGTTACTCCTTTGACCTTAGTTGATACTGACAAAAGTGATACCGTTGAATCGTGTTTTATTCAATCTTTAGAGCATGCTCTCGCTCATTGGCATTATCACGAGCAGATTTTCACAGAGCGTCAATCGATTGAAGCTTTGCATGAGATCAGTCACTCGCTGAGTTTTATTCGCCAAACTTTCACTATCTATGGCGGCATTGTCCCTAGACGAGCAAGTGCGATTTTACGTCAAGAGTTGAAGTGGCTTGAGCAAGAGCTCGACTGGCTGAAAAGCTATGATCACTTCGAAGACTTGCTGGAAGATAAAGGCCATGTACTACGTAAACTCGATGCGCGTAAGTTCTTAGTCGCTGAGCTTAAAGAGATGCAAGAGCAACTGCCAGATCGTGAAGATCTGCTTACCTTGCTGAGCTCTGCTCGTTACACCGGTTTATTGTTAGATCTGAGCCGTTGGATCTTGTCTCGTGGCTGGCAACCTTTCTTAGATGAAAAAGCACGTGAGCAAATGGCTCGTGGTATCGAATGGTTTTCCGTGCAGCAACTCGATCGTACATGGGCCGATTTGATGGAAGCTTTCCCGCCAGAGCGAGTGATGACCAGCCAAGCGTATATTGATCAGCAATACCGTTTGATGCGTAATTTGTATTCTGGCGTTGGTTTCGCGAGTTTGTATAATGACGATGAACGAAACAGCTTCCGCTTGCCATGGGCCGATATGGTGCAAGGCATTGATGACTTGCTGGCACTCAAAACATTGGAGCCTTTGACTGAGAAGTTGGAAGGCGATGAGAAAGTTCAGCTAGAGCGTTGGTTGGCTCGCCAAGAAGTGTCTATTCTGCATGCGATGGAGCAGACACGACAAATCAGCGTTGAGGTTGAGCCATACTGGCAAGACTAAACTCAATACCGATATCAGTATAAGTATGAATTTGAAAATAGGGCTTCGGCCCTATTTTTTTGTTTGTTGCTCGAGCTTTTCTAGTCGCTCTAGTATTTTTTGTTGTTGCTCTATGATCTTTTCAAGATGCTTCTCTTTGTTTTCTGCTCGTTGATTCTCATGGTGAGTTGGGGAGGTGATCAGAGAAGTAATCAAGCCTGAAATCATACCAAACACACCGACACCACAGATGATCACCATTGAAGCCACTAACTGACCGGAAGTTGTCACTGGGTAATGGTCGCCATAACCCACAGTACTGATGGTCACAAACGCCCACCATAAAGCATCATGACCTGTAGTGATGTTGGCGTTCGGATCTTTGTGTTCCAATAGCAGGATCGTGCCAGCACCGATAGTCAGTAAGATCACCAAAAGCAGAATGATGGAAGCGAAAGTGGTCTCTTTCCTATTACGAAATAACTCTCTGAAAATACGTTTACTTGAACGCAGAACTAAGATGACTCGCAGAATTTGAAAAATACGGGCGAAACGAAGAGGCTCGATCATTGGGATACTTGCTAAGAAATCGATCCAGTGTACTTTTAGAAATTCTTTTTTGTTTTGTGATCTAAATAGATCAATTGTGAGCTGAAAAAGAAAAACACTACAGATTATAAAATCGAGGCCGATAAGAACTTGTTTTGATTCTTTATCAATCGGTGCAAACAATAAGCCTGAGATCACAAATAACGCTAAGAAAGAGAGAATCAGTGATAATAAGCTCATCGGCTTGGTGGCGTCTTTGGTATTATTCAACATTCATACGAGGCTCAAAATAAATCGCGAACTTTGACTGAAATAGCCACCTCGCGGATATAGAAGCCATCAATATATAAGAATTAATGGAGAACTGACAATGACTAAACTGTCATTCAAGCCGTGGGAAAGGATAATCTCTGACGTTCGTCTCGTTCCAAAAATGGTCATGCTGATGATATTCAGCACTATCTTGATCATTTCGAAGCAGCTATGGGACGCAAGTACGTTTTACGATTCATTGCTTGCTGTAACGAACAATGCGCAAGTCGCACAACAGCATTACGAGACTTACCTAGTTCAAGTGGCTTGGCAAACAGCCTTGATGATCATTGTGTTTGTGGTTCTTCTGTTAGCAGCGGCGCGCGTTATGCTGCGCCAGACTCAATACCTTAATGACGCCATTAAAACCATGGCAGATAAGAACTTATCAGTGCCGATTCAAATGGACTGTAAAGATGAATACGGCGATGTGGCACGCGAACTTGAAAAAACTCGCGTCCAACTGAACGACATGATCAAAACTCAGGTGGCCTCTTCTGATGAGCTGTTTGCTCTGACGGAAGTGATGACCATCAGCATGTCTGAAACCAAAGAGTCAGCTCAAGAAGAGTTCAACGAGATCGATCAACTGGCAACAGCAATGAGTGAGATGACGTCTACGGTGCAAACTGTCGCTGAGCATGCACAAAGCGCTTCGTCATTGACTGAACAGGCATCAGGCCAAGCTCTTACTGGTCAGAAGTTCGTTCAAGGATCAGTGTCTAAGATGAGTGAGCTATCTTCAGATATCGCAGCATCTGCAGCAGCGGTAAACCAAGTAGAAGAACGCGTTGACTCAATTGGCAGTGTGGTTGGTACTATCCAAGGCATTTCAGAACAGACAAACCTACTAGCATTGAACGCTGCAATTGAAGCGGCACGTGCCGGTGAAGCGGGTCGTGGTTTTGCGGTTGTTGCTGATGAGGTTCGTAACCTTGCACAGCGCACTCAGCAAGCGACGGTAGAGATTCAAGACATGATCAGTCATCTACAAAGCAGCGCTAACTCTGCGGTAGAACTGATGGAGAAGAGTGTTGTTGAAGCGGCTGAAGGTGTTGATCTGGTGACTAACGCGGGAAGTGAGCTTGACGGCATTGTAAGCCAAGTCAATCAAATCAATGATATGAACTTCCAGATCGCGACCGCTGCAGGCCAACAGAGCAGTGTTGCTGAAGAGATGAGCGTCAACCTGACCAATGTACGCGAGCTTGTTGAAGCTTCAGTTGTGGTGGTTGGTGAACTGCTCGAGACCTCTCAGCTTATGGAAAGTAACGCGCAAGAACTCGACGGTAAGATTAAGCAATTTAAGGTTTAGTCCTCAGCACCCAATCTTCATCCGTCAAAGGCTAATTCCCAGAGACTGTTTCTCGGTTGTAAGCTCAACCAGATAAGTTAATCGATAAAACGCCCACATTGCTAATGTGGGCGTTTTTTATTGGCGTAACTTTGGTATAACTTATCTTTAGTTATGAAAACTCGTTATTGAAGAACTGAATCGATAAACCGATTGTTCGGCGCGCAGCTTATACAAGGAAGAAACATGCCATTGCCTTCTCAACTCATCACTCACTCCCAGTCTGCTTTTGAGCAATTATTAGAGCATCAAAGTGAAGCCATCAATACTTGGTCTGAGCCACTGACTGAAGATCTTAAACGTGTACTCGGTTTAAGCTGTTTTATTGGTGATTGCCTGCAGCGTGATACGGTTTTATGTGGTGACTTACCTAATATGTTGGCATGCGAAGAACGCGCTGAAGGATACCGAGAACGCTTGGCTGAATTACTTTCTAGTTGCACCGATGAAATGAGCGGTCAGCGCGTGCTGCGTCAATTCCGAAATCGAGAAATGACCTACATTGCTTGGCGTGATTTTATGGGTTCGTGGGAGCTAGAGCAGAGCCTAAATCATCTATCGATGTTGGCTGAGGCGATGATCTTCGAAACCTACCAATGGCAGTACGATATTTGTTGTAAAGAGTGGGGCACACCTTGTAATGAACAAGGCGAAGCACAGCCGATGTTGATCATTGGTATGGGCAAGCTAGGGGGCGGTGAGCTTAACTTCTCTTCCGATATCGATCTGATCTTCACCTACCCAGAGAATGGTGAAACCCAAGGTGCAAGACGCAGCATTGCCAATGCGCAGTTCTTTACACGTCTCGGGCAACGTATTATTAAGGCGCTTGATCAGCAAACCTTCGATGGATTCTGTTATCGAGTAGACATGCGCCTGCGTCCATTCGGTGAGAGTGGTCCACTGGTCATGAGTTACGCTGCGCTAGAAGATTACTATCAAGAACAAGGTCGCGATTGGGAACGCTACGCTATGGTCAAAGCGCGTGTGATGGGCAGTGAGATGTACCCTGAGTATCAAGAGCTTCGCCAAATGCTACGCCCGTTTGTGTTCCGCCGTTATATTGATTTTAGTGCGATTCAATCTCTGCGCCGAATGAAGTCTATGATCAGCAGCGAAGTGCGTCGTCGTGGTCTCTCGAACAACATCAAGCTTGGCTCTGGTGGTATTCGTGAAGTTGAGTTTATCGCACAAGTCTTCCAATTGATTCGTGGTGGACGCGAGCCTAGCTTACGCGGTCGAGGGTTACTCGAAACCTTAAGTGCGATTGAATCCCTTCATCTGCTAGAGTCTGAAGAGGTGGGGCACCTACGTGAAGCTTATCTGTTTTTGCGTCGCCTTGAGAACCTGTTACAAGCCATGGCTGATAAGCAAACTCAAACCTTACCTGACGGTGAATTCGAACAACTGCAGCTTGCGGTTGCCATGCAATTTTCCGATTGGGATAGCTTGATTGTGGCAACTCGCGCCCATATGGCGAATGTACATACCGTGTTCGAAGACCTAATTGGCGTTGATGAAGATGACGCTAATCCGATCGCGAGCCACTTTAGCGAGTTGTGGGATATGGCCCATAAACCCGATGTAATTGAGCACGTGTTGGAACACGACATTGCGGTCGCGAGCCCGCCTGATGCGGCGAAAACGATCATTCAGTTTAAAGCCGATTTGGCTAAAAAGACTCTTGGCCCTCGTGGGCGGGAAGTCCTCAATCGACTGATGCCGAAAGTGTTTCAAGCGCTGTACACCGCTAAGGATGCCGAGTTTGGTTTGTCGCGAGTACTGCATCTGCTGCATAAAATCGTTACGCGTACCACTTACCTTGAACTACTAGATGAACACCCTGCCGCGTTGACTCAGCTAGTTCGCCTGTGTACGGCAAGCCCGATGATTTCGGAGCAGTTGGGTCGTTATCCAATTCTGTTAGATGAACTTATCGACCCTCAGCAACTCTACAATCCCGTGCCTTTAGAGTCTTACAAGACCGAGTTGCGTGATTATCTAGCCCGTATCCCTGAAGATGATATGGAGCAACAGATGGAAGGTCTGCGTCAGTTTAAGCAGACCTGTATATTGAGAATTGCAGCCGCGGATATTGCGGGTGCTCTACCTGTCATGAAGGTCAGTGATCACCTGACCTACTTAGCAGAAGCCATTGTGGAGGCGGGGGTCAATCAAGCTTGGTTACAAGTATCCGCCAAGTTTGGTGAACCGACCCATGTTAAAGATCGCGAAGGTCGCGGTTTTGCTGTCGTTGGTTATGGCAAAGTCGGTGGTTGGGAGCTTGGTTATAACTCCGATCTTGATATCGTGTTCATGCACGACTGCCCGGTACACATCTATACTGATGGAAAGAAAGAGATCGATGGACGCCAATTCTACTTAAGATTAGCGCAGCGTATTATTCATATTTTCTCGACCAGAACTGCTTCTGGCATTTTGTACGAAGTCGATACTCGCCTACGCCCTTCTGGTGCATCTGGTCTATTGGTGAGTCCAACCGATGCCTTTGACGAGTATCAGCACAATGACGCGTGGACATGGGAGCACCAGGCCCTCACTCGTGCTCGTATGATTTACGGTGATGACTTATTGGTATCTGCGTTTAACAAAACTAGGCATGAGGTTTTGTGCTTGCCACGAGATGAGGCAACACTCAAAAAGTCAGTTGTGGATATGCGTGAAAAAATGCGTGGCCATTTAGGCGGTAAAAAAGCCGATCGATTCATGCTTAAACAAGATGCGGGTGGTATTACCGATATTGAATTCTTAGCGCAATATTTAGTGCTTAGATACAGTAATGAGAAACCTAAGCTTACTCGTTGGTGTGACAATGTGAGAATCTTTGAAAGCTTGTTGTCGCAAGGGATAATGGACGAGCAACAAGGTATGGCATTGACCAATGCGTACACCACATTAAGGGATGAAATCCACCACCGTAATCTACTTAACCTTGATGCGGATGTGGCGATTGAAAAGTTCGAAATGGAAAGAGAACATGTTGTTCAGGCATGGAAGCAGTGGATGGAAGCATAATTCAGTCATAGCGTAGCGAGTGCTATGTTTATCTTGATAGGCTTTTACTCATTTATCTGTAGTTTAGCCACTGTAATCAGTGTGCTAGACTCTAGCCAGATTCGATTTTTGGAGCTCAACAATGAAACCAATTCTACCTGACTACAGCCAATCAGGTGTTCTTATTGTCGGTGACGTAATGCTTGACCGTTACTGGTATGGCCCAACTGGCCGTATTTCACCAGAAGCACCAGTCCCCGTTGTGAAAGTAGAAAATAACGAAGAGCGTCCTGGTGGTGCTGCCAACGTAGCAATGAACATTGCCTCTCTTGGTGGGCATGCTCATGTTGTTGGTTTGACTGGTAAAGATGAGCCTGCTGAGGTGTTGAAAAGCACTTTAGGTGCTCTGAAGGTTAAGTGTGATTTCGTTGAGTTAGAAGACTATCCAACCATCACCAAACTACGAGTGATGAGCCGTGGTCAGCAGTTGATTCGCTTGGATTTTGAAGACAAATTCGAAAACACCAACCCAGAGCTTATTCTGTCTCGCATGGAGCAAGCCCTACCAAATGTACGTTCGGTTATCTTGTCAGATTACGCGAAAGGTGCATTAGAGCATGTACAGAGCTTCATTCAAAAAGCACGCGCAGCCAATGTTCCTGTATTCATCGATCCCAAAGGCGCGGATTTAGAGCGCTACCGTGGTGCGACATTACTTACACCAAACATGGCAGAGTTTGAGCTGGTTGCAGGTAAAGTGAAATCAGAAGAAGATCTTATCGAGAAGGGTATTGCCTTGATCGAGAAGTATGACTTTGAAGCTCTATTGGTGACTCGCAGTGAAAATGGTATGACTTTATTACGTAAAGGTCAGGCACCATTCCACTTGCCAACCCAAGCGAAAGAAGTGTACGACGTAACTGGTGCTGGTGATACGGTTATCTCAGTACTGGCTGCGTCTGTTGCAGCTGGTAAGCCATTGGATGAGGCGTGTGCATTAGCGAACGCTGCAGCTGGTGTCGTTGTTGGTAAGCTAGGTACGTCAACGTTATCCACGATAGAGCTAGCTGAAGCGATTCACGGCAGTCAAGACACAGACTACGGTGTGATCTCAGAAGCGGCACTGGTTGAAGCGGTGAAGCGTGCTCGTGCGAAAGGCGAGAAGGTAGTTATGACCAATGGCTGCTTTGATATTCTACATGCTGGTCATGTTTCTTACATGAATCACGCGGCTGAGCTGGGCGATCGTTTGATCGTTGCGGTAAATACCGATGAATCAGTGAAACGCTTGAAAGGCCCTGGTCGCCCTGTGAACCCAACTGATCGTCGTATGGCGGTATTGGCTGGCTTAGGTGCAGTTGATTGGGTTGTGCCATTCTCTGAAGATACCCCTCAACGTTTAATCTCTGAGGTACTGCCAAGCATTCTTGTGAAAGGTGGTGATTACAAGCCTGAAGAGATTGCTGGTGGTGCGGAAGTGATTGCTGCTGGTGGTGAAGTGAAAGTACTTAACTTTGAAGATGGTTGCTCTACCACTGAAATCATTAAAGCGATTAAAGGTGGTCGAGGCTAGTTTTTAGTTTTTGGCGTTAAGCTTTTAGTTAGGCAGTAAATCTCGCTTTAATCGATAATAAAAATGCCGCTCAATGAGCGGCATTTTTGTAACGGTAACTTGAGTAATTAAGAGTTACTTACTTGCTACTTTTAGACCTGCGTTTACATCAACAATGTCTTGTTCGCTTAGCGTACCAACTGCTTGACGAAGCTGAAGTACACTTAGGATGTAGTTGTAACGAGCATCTGAAAGGTTTTTGTTCGCATCATATAGACGACGAGTCGAATCTAGTACGTCAACGATAGTACGAGTACCTACATCAAAACCAGCTTCTGTTGCTTCTAGAGCAGACTGAGCAGAAACTACAGACTGTTCGTAAGCGCGTAGAGCACCGATCGAAGCGCTGATGTTGTTGTTGAATGCACGTACGTCTTTTACAACGCTACGGTAAGTTGCTTCTAGATCTTCACTTGCTGCAACGTAGTTGTATTCAGCCTGTTTAGTCAATGAAGTTGTGTTACCACCTGTGTATAGAGGTACAACTAAGTTCAAACCGATGTTTAGGTTGTCAGAGTCGTAATCATTTGTGCTGTTAGAACTGTCGGTCTGTTCTGCAAGACCGTAGCTACCATCTAACGTTAAGCTTGGTAGGTGGCCAGAGCTTGCTAGAGAGATGTTATCTTTTGCTACGTCTTGAGAGATACGTGCAGCCAATAAGCTAAGGTTCTTTTGTTCTGCTTGTTCAACAAGTGCAACAGCAGACTCAGAAGATTTGCTTGCTGAGAAACGATCAGTATCTAGGATGCTTAGGTTAGAGTGTTCCTGACCTGTAATCTCACGTAGACCTTCGTAGCTATTCGTTAGGTCGTTCTCTGCAAGAACTTCATCAGCCAAAACGCCATCGTACTGAGCTTGTGCATCGTGTACATCGGTGATTGCTGAAAGACCAACTTCAAAACGTTGCTTAGTTTGTTCTAGTTGACGAGCAACCGCTGCTTTTTCTGCACGAACAAACTCTAGGTTATCTTGAGCTCTAAGTACTTCGAAGTATGCTGTTGCAACACGAAGGATCAAAGCTTGTTGTTCTGCCGCGTAAGCTGAATCAGATTGACGAGCAGTTTTCTCTGCCGTATCTAGAGTGATCCAAGAAGAACGCTGGTAAAGCTCTTGACTGAAACCAATTCCAACACCCCATTGGTTGTTGTCATTACTTGCGTCTTTATAGTCACCACGATTAATGTCGTAGTTTGCTGTTAGGTTGATTTGCGGTAACAAAGAGCTACGACTTGACGTTACTGCTTCAAAAGCGGCATCGCGCTGCGCTGCTGAACGAAGAAGTTGTGGGTCGTTCTGTTTTGCTTGGTCGTAAACTTCAGCTAGCGTATCAGCAAAAGCTGACGAACTCAGGCTGCCAATTGCTGCACTGATAAATAGTGGAAGCAGTTTTTTCATTTTCCTATTCCTGCCTTTTATGGAATTTTCTTTAGAAGAGTTTAACCCAGTTTGGTGGTAATTTACTCGAAACTTTGCACTTTTTTACAGTTAACTGTCCACTTGTGCAATATTTATTTTTTAAAGCTTAACTTTAATTATAAATTTTATATAAAAAGTTGAACCTTATCCTTGGTAGTTAACTCGGACAATGAGTAAACTATAAAGATCACTTAGTGAGGTACCAAATGCAACAGTATGACAATCAACGACATGAGTTTACTCCGCAAGATGTGGAAATAGTCTCAAAAGAGACGCTGTTTCGTGGTTTTTTCAAAATGGTCAAGTACACATTTAAACATAGACTATTTGAGGGAGGCTGGAGCCAACCAATAGAGCGTGAGATGTTTGAGCGTGGACATGCTGCCGCTTTGCTACCTTATGATCCTGTGCGTGATGAAGTGGTGATCGTCGAACAGATCCGTGTCGGAGCCCTAGAGCATGAGAACCCATGGCAATACGAAATTGTTGCTGGGATCATTGATACGGACGAATCGCCACAAGACGTCGCTCGTCGTGAAGCAATGGAAGAAGCCGGAGTCGAAGTCGGATCTGTATTGCCTATTACTTCGTATTATCCTTCATCTGGTGGTTGCTCTGAAAAGCTCGACGTCTTTGTTGGCTGTGTTGATGCAACGACAGCCAAAGGGGTACACGGATTGGACTACGAAGGTGAAGACATTCGTGTACAAGTGATGAGTCGCGAAGCTGCTTATCAGTTGGTAAAAGATGGTGTATTTGAAAATGGAGCCACGATCATTGCGCTACAGTGGCTACAATTGAACTACCAAGAATTACAGTCAGAGTGGATAGATTAACGTCATGCCAAGTATCGCGGTCAAAAAACCGTATCATGTTGATCTTGCTGAATTGATGCGAGTTTACGAGACTAACTATGCCAAACTGAACGCTTTGTTACCGGTTGGGCATGAGGTTGGTGACGTTCGCTGTTACCAAGCCGTTAATATGGTGTATCAATTGACAGTGAATGAGGTCACAAAATACACCACATTAATAGATATATGTCAGAGTGATGCGATGCCAGTGTTTCCTTTGCCAAAAATGTCTGTCAGGCTATATCACGACGCTCGAGTTGCAGAAGTGTGCGCTAGCGGGGATTTTTCGCGAGTCAAAGCGAAATATGACTACCCCAACACTAAGCTTCTGCAAAAGGACGAGAAATTTCAATTGAATAAATTTCTTGGGGAATGGTTAACGTTTTGTTTAAAAACGGGTATCAGCCGAACCCCAATTGCCTTTTAATTGAGCCTATTTATCAACACTTTTAAAGTCTAAACAGTAACGTATCTGGATTTGTTATTTTGGAATTATCACACACTTCAAAATTTGATGAGAGCACTATTAAGCTTGTGCAGCTAACGGACACGCATTTATTTGCGCCGAGCAATGGCAGCTTATTAAGCATCAACACTCAAGATAGCTTTCGTGCTGTAGTCGATGGCATTGTTAGTCAGGGCTTTGACTATCAAGCGATTTTAGCAACCGGTGATATATCTCAAGATCACAGTGCTGAGTCGTACCAGAAATTTGAGTCAGGGATTCAGCCTTTGGAAAAGCCATGCTATTGGCTGCCAGGGAACCATGACTTTAAGCCTAATATGGGCAGTGTTTTACCATCACCACAAATACAGTGTGTTGAGCATGTCTTGCTAGGCGATAACTGGCAGATGGTGATGCTAGACTCGCAGGTGGTTGGTGTGCCTCATGGTCGCCTCAGCGATCAACAGCTTGACCTATTAGAACAGAAGCTGACGGAGTTCCCTGAACGTAATACCTTGGTTCTATTGCACCACCATCCATTGTTGGTTGGCAGCGCATGGTTAGATCAACATAACCTAAAAGACGCCGATCAATTTTGGGATGTGGTTCAACAGCACACCAATGTTAAAGCCGTACTGTGTGGTCACGTTCATCAAGACATGAACCGAGATCATCATGGTGTACAAGTCATGGCAACACCGTCGACTTGTGTGCAATTCAAACCTAACTCAGATGACTTCGCGGTTGATACTTTGTCTCCGGGCTGGAGAGAGATTGAATTACATCAAGACGGTACCGTTAGCACGCAAGTTCGTCGTCTGCCTCATGGGCAGTTCTTGCCTGATTTTAAGGCTGCTGGTTACTAATGAAGGCGGTTATTGATGCCAGGCTCTAATCAACAAGCTAATAAGCCATCGCTGCTTCTCTATATTCACGGATTTAACAGCTCATCACGTTCTCATAAAGCGAATGTGATGGCAGATTACTGTGCGGAGCATCGCGCTGATATTAAAGTCGTAACCCCTCAACTGCCGAGTTTCCCTCAACAAGCGGCACTTCATTTACAGCAGCTGGTGGAGCAATACAAAGAGCAATATCAAATAGCGTTGGTCGGTAGCTCGCTGGGTGGCTATCTTTCAACATGGCTGAATAGCCACTATGGTTTTAAAGCGGTGGTTGTAAACCCAGCAGTGAAGCCGTATGAGCTTCTTGCTGACTATTTAGGTGAACAAGTAAACCCATACACAGATGAACGATATGTACTGGAAACAAAACATATTGATGAACTGAAGGCGTTAGAGGTTTCGGCTATCGCTAAGCCGAGCGACTTCTGGTTACTTCAGCAAACGGAAGACGAAGTTCTGGATTACCGACAAGCGGTAGAGAAGTACCAAGGTGCAACACAGACAGTAGAAGAGGGCGGGGATCATAGCTTTGTTGATTTTGAACGCTACCCACAACAAATCATCACCTTTCTAAATCTTTAATCTGTTCCACCAACCAAGTGATTTTCTCTTGTTTGCCTGTTATTTCATCTATCAATGGTGAAATATCATAGTTTGATGTCTTAGTTTTTGAACTAGCTTGACATCATTACTCAGCTTCCAGACTATATTCCCCAATACTTCGCTCGTTCGCTCTACTATGACGGTTCATAGTAATGATTCTGCTTTAGTGAAACTGGAGCCAGCGAACTGACGCAAACTTTTTGAGTAAACTCCGTATTATGACTGAACAATATAATGCAAAAGACCTCGAGGTACTTGAAGGTCTCGACCCTGTGCGACACCGCCCGGGAATGTATACCGAGACAGAAAGACCTAACCACCTTGCCCAAGAAGTCATTGATAACTCGGTCGATGAAGCACTAGCGGGACACGCTAAGAAGATCAAAGTGGTACTTCATGCAGACCAATCGTTAGAAGTTACCGATGACGGCCGTGGTATGCCTGTCGATATCCACCCTGAAAAAGGGATCTCAGGTGTTGAGCTGATTTTAACTAAGCTCCACTCTGGCGGTAAATTCTCGAATAACAACTATAAGTTCTCTGGTGGTCTGCACGGTGTAGGTATCTCGGTTGTAAACGCGCTGTCAAAACGTGTTGAAGTGACCGTACGCCGAGAAGGTCAGGTTCACGAGATCGCACTTGAAGGCGGTCATGCAGTAACAGAGCTTACTGTGACGGGCACTTGTGGTCATCGTAACAGTGGTACATCAGTACATTTCTGGCCTGATCCTAAGTACTTCGATAGCCCTAAATTCTCGACACTTCGTCTGATTAACAACCTACGTGCAAAAGCAGTGCTTTGCCCAGGTTTAGAAATTACCTTTATCGACAAAGTCGGTGGTGAAGAGCATAAATGGTTCTATGAAGATGGTCTAAAAGACTACCTTGCCGAAGGCGTGAAAGGTTACACCTTGCTGCCTGAAGAACCGTATGTTGGCGAATTCGTTGCTGAAACAGAAATGGCAAACTGGGCGATCATCTGGCAGCCAGAAGGCGGCGACATGATCACCGAAAGTTACGTGAACTTAGTACCGACTAAACAAGGTGGTACACACGTAAACGGTCTTCGCCAAGGTCTTCTTGATGCAATGCGTGAGTTCTGTGAATTCCGTAATTTGCTGCCGCGTGGCGTTAAGCTAACGGGCGACGATATCTTCGATCGCTGTTCGTACGTACTGTCGGTGAAGATGCAAGATCCGCAGTTTGCTGGTCAAACAAAAGAGCGCTTGTCTTCACGTCAAACTGCTGCGTTTGTGTCTGGTGTGGTAAAAGATGCGTTTAGCCTGTGGTTGAACGAAAAGCCACAACTGGCAGAACAGCTAGCAGAAGCTTGTATTGCGAATGCCCACCGCCGTATGCGCGCAAGCAAAAAGGTTGTGCGTAAGAAAATCGCTTCAGGCCCAGCACTGCCGGGTAAGCTAACTGACTGTTCAGTTCAAGACTTAAGCCGTACCGAAATCTTCTTCGTGGAAGGGGACTCGGCGGGTGGTTCTGCTAAACAAGCACGTGATCGTGAGTTCCAAGCAGTTATGCCACTTCGCGGTAAGATCCTAAATACATGGGAAGTGTCAGCAGACCAAGTATTGGCTTCGCAAGAAGTGCACGACATCTCGGTGGCTCTAGGCATCGACCCGGACAACGATGATTTATCCGGCCTGCGTTACGGTAAGATCTGTATCCTTGCCGATGCGGACTCGGATGGTCTTCATATCGCGACACTGCTGTGTGCTTTGTTTACTCGCCATTTCCATGCATTAGTTGAAGCGGGTCATATCTATGTGGCAATGCCTCCTCTGTATCGTATCGATTGCGGTAAAGAAGTGTTCTACGCACTCGATGACGCAGAGAAAGACGGTGTGCTTGAGCGACTATCGCAGAAGAAAGCCAAGATCAACGTGCAACGATTCAAAGGTCTGGGTGAAATGAACCCACTTCAGTTGCGTGAAACCACCATGGATCCAAACACTCGTCGCCTTGTGCAGTTAACGATTGATGACAGCGAAGCAACCAACGAGATGATGGACATGCTGCTTGGTAAGAAACGTGCAGATGATCGCCGTACATGGCTACAGACTAACGGTGATATGGCCGAGGTATAATGGATGTCTAACGAAATTACATATGATGGCGTTGAACAGCTGCCAATGCGCAAGTTCACCGAAGATGCCTACTTAAATTACTCAATGTACGTGATCATGGATCGTGCATTGCCGTATATCGGTGATGGCTTGAAGCCAGTACAGCGTCGTATTATCTACGCGATGTCTGAGCTAGGCTTATCGGCTGCATCGAAATACAAAAAATCAGCACGTACCGTTGGTGACGTATTAGGTAAGTATCACCCACATGGTGACTCTGCTTGTTACGAAGCGATGGTATTGATGGCGCAGCCTTTCTCTTACCGCTACCCATTGGTAGATGGTCAAGGTAACTGGGGTGCTCCTGATGATCCGAAATCGTTCGCTGCGATGCGTTATACCGAAGCCAAATTATCTAAGTTTGCTGAGGTTCTTCTAGGTGAACTAGGTCAAGGCACTGTTGACTGGCAACCAAACTTTGATGGCACGATGAAAGAGCCTCAAATGTTGCCTGCTCGCCTACCTCACATCCTACTTAACGGTATTACAGGTATCGCGGTAGGTATGGCGACCGATATTCCACCACACAACGTGCGTGAAGTCGCTAATGCAGCCATTCACCTAATTGATACGCCTAAGTCTGAGCTTTCAGACGTGATGGGTTTCATTCAAGGTCCAGATTACCCGACTGAAGCTGAGATTATCTCCCCGAAATCGGACATCGAAAAGATCTACCGTACTGGACGTGGCAGCATCAAGATGCGCGCGGTTTGGCACAAGGAAGGCTCTGATATTGTTATCACGGCTTTACCTCATCAAGTGTCAGGTGCGAAGTTACTTGAGCAAATCGCTAACCAGATGCGCGCTAAGAAGCTGCCAATGGTTGACGACTTGCGAGATGAATCGGATCACGAGAACCCAACGCGTATCGTTGTCGTTCCTCGTTCGAATCGTATCGACTGTGACCAATTGATGAGTCACCTGTTCGCGTCGACGGATCTAGAGAAAAACTTCCGCGTTAACTTGAACATGATTGGTTTAGATAATCGTCCTCAAGTTAAAGGCTTAGTTCAAATCCTGAAAGAGTGGATCGAGTTCCGTCGCACAACGGTTCGCCGTCGTTTGCAGTACCGTTTAGATAAAGTACTGGCACGCTTGCACATCTTAGAAGGTTTGCTTGCTGCTTATCTTAATATCGATGAAGTGATTGAGATCATTCGTACAGAAGACGAACCATGTCCTGTCCTAATGAGCCGTTTCAACATTTCTGAAATTCAAGCCAATGCGATTCTTGATATTAAACTTCGTAACTTAGCTAAGTTAGAAGAGTTTAAAATCCGAGCGGAACAAGAAGAGCTTGAAGCTGAACGTGAGAAGCTTGAAAAGCTACTCGGTTCAGAGCGTCGCTTGAATACGCTGATCAAGAAAGAAATCCAAGCAGATGCGGATAAATACGGCGATGATCGTCGTTCACCTCTGATTGAGCGCGCTGAAGCGAAAGCGCTAACAGAGCGCGACTTAGTACCAAGCGAACCAATCACGGTTGTGTTGTCTGAGAAAGGTTGGATTCGTCATGCCAAGGGGCATGAAGTTGACGCTGAAGGTTTGAACTACAAATCGGGTGATAAATTCTTAGCGAGTGCTAAGGGTAAGAGTAACCAGCAAGCGGTGTTCCTCGGCAGTGATGGTCGAAGCTACTCCCTTGAGTCACATTCATTACCGTCGGCGCGAAGCCAAGGTGAGCCAATTACAGGCCGCTTGAACGTCAGCCCAGGTACTTCTATTCGCCAAGTGGTGATGGGAGAGAATGAACAATTATGGTTAGTCGGTTCTGATGCAGGTTATGGTTTTGTTTGTAAGGGTAGCGATCTGCTGTCCAAGAACAAGAGCGGTAAAGCCTTGGTTAACTTGCCACAAGCTTCTGAAGTGATGATGCCAAGCCCTATTGCTGACTTGGACAGTAATCAGATTCTGGCGATTACTAACCAAGGTCGTATGTTGTTGTTCCCGATTAAAGATCTCCCTCAGCTGAGCAAAGGTAAAGGCAACAAGATCATCAACATCCCTTCTGCGAAAGCAAAAGAGCGTGAAGAGTTTGTCTCACATCTTATGGCTATCCCAGAGAATGCGACGCTGACTATCTACGCCGGTAAACGTAAGCTTGGTTTGAAACCTGCGGATCTTGAAAACTTCCGTGGTGAACGTGGTCGTCGTGGTGGTCTACTGCCTAGAGGACTACAGCGAGTGACTCGCATCGATATCGAAGAGCAAAGTGAATCGTAGAGATACTTGAAACAATCTTTAGATAAAAGAAAACCCAGCCTATGAGCTGGGTTTTTTGTACTTGTGTATTAGCAGCTTGAATCATTGCTTACAGAGTTTGCTCTACAGGCGAGTATCTTCGGCGATGGTCACCTTTAAGGTTTTGCTTTCACCTTGGCGCAATATACCCACATCGATAACTGTACCAGGTCGCAGGTCGGTAACGATGTCCATTACACTCTGGCGACCATTTACTTGGTTATCGTTGATACTGACAATAATGTCTTGAGCTTCAAAACCCGCATCGGCAGCCGGACCATTAGGGTCTATCCCCAACACAACGATCCCGCCGATATTCTTAGTACCCAACATGCGTGAGGTGACTGAGTTGATGTCTTGCCCGTCAATACCAATGTAGCCACGAATTACACGACCATCTGCAATGATCTTTTCCATGATTTTATTAGCCAGTGGGTAGGGGATAGCAAATGAAATCCCGTAGGTTTCCATGTCTGTGGCTTGCTGGAAAGACGCGGTATTGATACCGACTAGTTCGCCTTGTGAGTTGACGAGTGCGCCACCTGAGTTACCTTCATTGATTGCCGCATCGGTCTGGATAAAGGCTTGATGGCCATCGGCACTGATCGAAGAACGGCCGGTTGCAGAGATGATACCAAAGGTTGTTGTTTGACCTAGGTTGTATGGGTTACCGATAGCCAGTACAACATCACCGACATTGGCTTTGTAATTAGGATTGAGTGGGATCACCGGTAGATTATCACCGCTGACTCTAAGTATCGCGATATCGGTGCGTTTGTCTGAACCGACAAGTTGCGCAGCTGCTACTCGGCCATCTTGAAGTGCCACAACTATTTGGTCTGCTTGAGCCACCACATGGAAGTTGGTAATGATGTAGCCTTTCTCGCTAACAATCACCCCAGAGCCCAAACCTTGTGTGAGCAGTTTGTTTCGATCGCTTTCAGCGTATTTACGGCTATAAATGTTAACCACTGCAGGCGCCGCGCGGCGAACTGCTTGGTTAAATGAAATCTGAAGAGAGCCAATATTATCGACTTTAGGGCTAGTGACGTCAGCGACAATCGCTGGTCTTAAGCTCGGGAAGGCGAGAAGAATAAGCGCCGCTGAAACGAGTCCAAGGGAAATAGAACGAAATAGAAAGGACAGCATGTTTCCCTCTTCAACAAGTAAGGTGTGAAGCCTCCATCAATGGATGACTGATTTGATTACAAGTGAAGCATAGCATTTTGATTGATCTAAAGAAAAGGGAGACTGAGTAAGTTTAAAGCAAACTTACTGAGCCTCCCTGTAATTGCGCTGACGTAAGACTATCGAATCACAAGATAGATAGTTCGGTCGCCTCGCTGGATATTAAGCGCCAGTACACCAGGTTGTTTTTCAAGAATCTCTCTAAACTCAGCAAGGTTCTTAACGGGCTGGCGGTTTACTCCGATGATGATGTCATCTTTCAGGAGTTGATAGGCTTCGGCTGGTGAACCTTGAGCAACATTCGATACCTTGACGCCCGTTGCAGAGTCACTCTCTGTTGTGTTGGTTAACTCAGCACCAGCTAGTCCTTCATGGAGCTTCTCAGCTTGTGTTTTATTATTGGTGGATTCACCAAGCGTCACATCAAAGGTTTTGCTCTTACCGTCACGAACCACACCCAGTTCAATCTGCTTACCAGCGCCGAGTGTTGCGACCTTAGCTCTTAACTCGCTGAAGGTATCAATGCGTTTGCCATTAATAGAGACAATAATATCGCCCGCTTTCAGTCCTGCTTTATCGGCTGCGCTGTCAGGGACGATTTGGCTAACAAAGGCGCCCTTGCTTGATTCATAACCGAGTGCTTCTGCCAATTCAGAGGTCACTTCTCCGCCTTGAACGCCAAGCATGCCGCGTTTTACTTCACCGAAGTCGAGAATTTGTTCTGTCAGGTTTGTCATCATATTAGAAGGGATTGCAAAGCCGATACCGACATTACCTCCGTTAGGGCCAAGAATGGCGGTGTTGATACCAATTAGCTCACCGTTAAGGTTCACTAGCGCACCACCAGAGTTGCCGCTGTTGATTGCTGCATCGGTTTGAATGAAGTTTTCAAAGTTTTCTAGATTCAGGCCGCTACGGCCGAGTGCAGAAACAATACCGGATGTCACGGTTTGCCCAAGTCCGAATGGGTTACCGATCGCGACACTAAAATCACCAACTCTTAGTTTGTCTGAGTCTGCGACTTTTATCTGGGTCAGGTTTTTGGCTTCTTCTAATTTTAGCAGTGCGATATCAGACATCTGGTCGCCGCCGATTAGCTCAGCATCGTACTCTCGACCATCATGCAGTTTTACTTTGATATCGTCCGCGCCATTAATGACATGGTAATTGGTCACGATATGACCTTTCTCGGCGTCAATGATGACACCAGAGCCTAATCCGCGGAAGGGACGCTCTCGTGTTTGTTCTGGACCAAAAAAGAATTGAAATTGTTCAGGGATTTGCTGACGTTGTACCTGTTTGCCTTCTACGGCAATACTAACCACAGCGGGGGTCACTTGTTCAAGCATAGGAGCAAGGCTCGGTAATTGTTCATTACCCACACTTAATGGCAGTGCGGCTGTTGCTTTAATGGGGGTGATGATTGAACTTAAGCTTAAAGTTAGCACTGATAAAGCAAGCAAAGGTTTTTTCATCATAAACTCCTCTCTAGTTAAGGTCTTAACCCTCTTATACGTTTAATAAGTATGATAAGTTTCAAATGACCTGAGTGAAAGTTATGACTCAAAAACCTTTGTAAAGTTCACAGAAGTGTTAAATGTTTACGATGCTTTTGCTGTAACAACATCGGGAGCATTCATGATTTCTTTCTTCTGCTCTGTAAATAAACCGGTTGCGCCATTAGCGTAATCTTTCGGTTGTTCCTCAAGTGTCGCCTCTTTTACTGAAGGCTTCTCTTGTGGCTTGTCCGAATGGGCAGCGGCTGTTTTCACAAACGGGTTATCTTGCTCTGGCAGGTTAGGAATCAGCTCTGAGCTTGTTTTTTCCATGTGTTGGTACAGTTTTGTGTAGTCTTTACCTAATGTGTCCAACATTTCTGCTGATTTCGCAAAGTGATCAGCCAGCTCTTGTCGCTGCTGCTCAAGGGCAAACTTTGCGCTATCCAATTCTTTCTGTACGTTCTTTTGTTTTTTGTATTCAGGTGTCATGAGACGAGAAATAGCGACCCCTAAAATAACTCCGACTAGTAAACCGGCAACGGCATACATCCAAGGCATAACAGCTCCTTATTATTGTTTTTTAACATGTTTGTTACTGCTTAGTTACACGTGATACGGCTCCATGGTACTATGAGAAAGCCGCAGTATAAAGAGAAATGCGTGTGCGCTAGTTAGCAGTTTGATGCTGCATTATTCACCACATCACGTTATTCCTCGTACTGTTTGGGCTCATTTTTAGTTGTTGTCTGATATTGCTTTCATTGTGGAAATGTCGTCATGAATCCCATTAAAAAATACGAACAAGATATAAAAGAACATGGATATCAAAGAGATCCAGCACAAGAGCAAGCCGTAAAATCTTTAGATGAACTCTTTCATCAATTTCAAGATTACATGAATACGCCCATTCCTCAACTGACTCGCTTCCAGAAATTACTAGGCAAAAAGCCAGAACTGCCACAACCACCGAAAGGTCTCTATTTTTGGGGTGGCGTAGGGCGAGGAAAAACGTACCTAATGGATACGTTCTATGATGCCTTACCGACCACTAAAAAAATGCGTGTTCACTTTCACCGCTTTATGTATCGAGTTCATGATGAGCTAAAGGCGCTAGGTAATGTGAGTGATCCATTGCCTTTAGTCGCAGACAAGTTGAAGGAAGAAGCGGACATTATCTGTTTCGACGAATTCTTTGTTTCAGACATCACCGATGCGATGATCCTAGGAACCTTGTTCCAAGAGTTATTCGCTCGAAACGCTATCTTGGTTGCGACCTCTAATATTCCACCTGCGGATCTGTATCGCAACGGGTTACAGCGAGCGCGTTTCTTACCTGCCATCAAGCTCATTCAAGACAACTGTCATATCCTTAATGTCGATAGTGGTATTGACTATCGTCTACGTACCTTAGAACAGGCTGAGATTTACCATTACCCGCTAGATAGCCAAGCGAATATTAATCTCGAAAAGTATTACGCTCAACTCGTTGGTGAAGATAAAGAGAAGCTTAAGCAGATAGAGGTTAACCACCGTCAATTAGATGTAGTCGAAGCGAGTGATGGCGTACTGCATGGTACCTTTGCTCAGCTTTGTCAGTCGGCTCGTAGCCAGAACGACTATATTGAGTTGTCTCGGGTTTATCACACAGTTCTATTGGCGGATGTATTGCAAATGGGCGCGACTTCAGATGACGCTGCGAGGCGCTTCATTGCATTAGTTGATGAGTTCTACGAGCGCAATGTGAAGCTGATTATTTCAGCGGAAGTGGAGCTAGAAAAGCTATACACCCATGGTCAGCTAGAGTTTGAATTTAAACGTTGTCAGTCGCGTTTAATTGAAATGCAGAGCCATGAATATTTGGCAAAAGAACACTTAAGTTAGCTTTGATTATCTCGAATAAGAAATAGAATTAAAAAAATCGTGATTTTGTTCAAAAAGAGGTGATTTTTTCTTCGCTCTTCTCTATAATCCTGCGACCTACCGTTACTGCGGGCCTCTAGCGATGAGTAAAATCACGTTATGCCAAGAGTTTTCCAACACTCGAAGGGGTGATGAATGGTAACTCTTAGACAGTGGGAATACGCGAGTATTCCTTAAGTGTAAATTTTTTAAATAGGTAATTATTAGCATGAAAACTTTCGTTGCTAAACCAGAAACTGTAAAACGCGACTGGTATGTTGTAGACGCTGAAGGCAAAACTCTTGGCCGTCTAGCAAGTGAAATCGCTTCTCGCCTACGCGGCAAGCACAAAGCAGAATACACTCCTCACGTAGACACTGGTGATTACATCATCGTTGTTAACGCTGAGAAAGTTGCTGTAACTGGTAACAAAGCTAAGGGTAAGGTTTACTACCGTCACTCAGAGTTCCCAGGTGGTCTTAAAACTATCACTTTTGAAAAGCTAATTGCTAAGAAACCAGAAATGGTTCTAGAACTAGCAGTTAAAGGTATGCTTCCACGTGGTCCTCTAGGCCGCGCGATGTACCGTAAGCTTAAAGTGTACGCTGGTACTGAGCACAACCATGTTGCTCAACAGCCACAAGTACTAGACATCTAAGGGGATTATGAAAATGGCAGAGAATCAATACTACGGCACTGGTCGTCGCAAAAGCTCAGCAGCTCGTGTTTTCATCAAACCAGGCTCTGGTGAGATCGTAATCAACAAGCGTAGCCTTGATGTTTACTTCGGTCGTCCAACTTCTCGTATGGTTGTTAAGCAACCTCTTGAGCTAGTTGAACTAACTGAGAAACTTGACCTTTACATCACTGTTTCTGGTGGTGGTATTTCTGGTCAAGCTGGCGCAATCCGCCACGGTATCACTCGCGCTCTTATGGAGTACGATGAAACTCTACGTCCTGCTCTACGTGCAGCTGGCTACGTTACTCGTGACGCTCGTTGCGTTGAACGTAAGAAAGTTGGTCTACGTAAAGCACGTCGTAAACCTCAATTCTCTAAGCGTTAATTTTTCTTTACGAAAAAGTACACGCCCCCAGTTTTACGACTGGAATTGTGGTTCAAAGCTCGGCTATATGCCGGGCTTTTTGTTTTTATACCCCCTCTAAACGCTTTCCCTTCCTCGTTTTATTTCCAAATTCTTATATTTTGAAAGCTTTTGTAACCCAATGTGCGCTTTGCCTCATGATTGTTACAAAAAGGTAGCTTTATCTTGTCAAAAAGTAGGGTTTTATTTATCATTTGCCGTCAATAAATAGAACTAAATACATATTTTGTTAGCCATGCTCTTTAATCGGAATTATTTCAATCCACAAGGAGCAAATGGGAGAATGTTTGGATGAGCAACGCGCCTTTAAATAACGGTCGCAGGCGTTTCTTAACCGCAACAACAGCCGTTGTTGGTGGTTTAGGAGCAGCTGCTGTAGCCGTGCCTTTTATTAAATCATGGAATCCGAGTGCCAAGGCGAAAGCTGCGGGCGCGCCGGTGGAAGTGGAAGTCAGTAAGTTAGAACCGGGACAAATGGTTCGTGTCGAGTGGCAAGGTAAACCTGTATGGGTTGTACGCCGTGCTGAGTCGGTACTAGAAAACCTAAAATCGATCGGTGGTCAACTTCGTGACCCTCAATCTGAAGCTGAACAACAACCAGAATACGCACAGAACGAGTTCCGTTCAATTAAGCCGGAATTCTTCGTTGCTGTTGGTTTCTGTACGCACTTAGGTTGTTCTCCAACTTACCTGCCGGATTCTTTTGCAGAACAAGTTCAGGGTGTTAAGTCTGGTTTCTTCTGTCCTTGTCATGGTTCAAAGTTTGATATGGCAGGTCGAGTATTCCAAGGCGTACCAGCTCCATTGAATCTTGTTGTACCAAAGCATATGTATTTGAGTGACACTAAGATCATGATCGGTGTGGACGAGGGAGACGCGTAATGCAAGGATTGCTTGATTGGGTAGAGAAACGTCTACCCGCGATGAATGCGTATAAAAAGCATTTATCTGAATACCCAATGCCTAAGAACTTTAACTTTTGGTACCTTTTCGGTTCTTTGGCAATGTTGGTATTGGTTAACCAAATCCTTACGGGTATTTGGCTAACAATGAACTACGTACCGTCAGGTGAGGGTGCATTTGCTTCTGTTGAATACATCATGCGTGATGTGGAATACGGTTGGCTACTACGTTACATGCACTCAACAGGTGCTTCGGCATTCTTCGTTGTTATCTACCTGCACATGTTCCGTGGCCTAATCTATGGTTCTTACCAAAAGCCTCGTGAGCTACTTTGGATCTTCGGTATGTTGATCTTCTTAGTGCTTATGGCTGAGGCTTTCATGGGTTACCTACTACCATGGGGTCAAATGTCTTACTGGGGTGCTCAGGTAATCATTTCTCTGTTTGGTGCGATCCCTGTTATCGGTGATGACCTAACGCTTTGGATCCGTGGTGACTACATCATCTCTGGTGCAACGCTGAACCGTTTCTTCGCACTGCACGTTATCGCTCTACCAATTGTACTTCTGCTGCTTATCGTACTTCACGTACTAGCACTGCACGAAGTGGGTTCGAACAACCCAGACGGTATTGAGACGAAACTTCCTAAAGGCACAATGGGCGACGACTACAAAACGCCGTTCCCATTCCACAAGGATTACACTAAGAAATACGACATCATTGACTCTATTCCTTTCCACCCATACGGGACCGTGAAAGATATGGTTGGTGTGGCCGGTTTCCTATTCTTCTTCTGTTATGTGCTGTTCTTTAACCCAGAGATGGGTGGATTCTTCCTTGAGCCGCCAAACTTTGAAGCTGCTAACCCACTGAAAACACCAGAGCACATCGCTCCGGTATGGTACTTCACGCCGTTTTACGCAATTCTGCGTGCTGTTCCTGATAAGTTGCTAGGTGTTGTAGCAATGGGCGCATCTATTGTTGTGCTATTCCTACTACCATGGTTCGACCGTTGTAAAGTGCGTTCTTACCGTTACCGTAGCAAACTGCATTTGATTAACATCATCCAATTCACAATAAGCTTTATTGCGCTTGGTGTACTTGGTGCGCTTCCAGCAACGCCAACATACACGCTACTGGCTCAAATCTTTAGCTTAGGTTACTTCATGTTCTTCGTTCTACTGTGGTTCTACAGTAAAAATGAAGCGACGAAACCATTACCAGAAAGGGTGACATTCAAATGAAAAAGTGGATTGTAATTTTATTTGCTATGTTGCCGTCACTGGTGATGGCAGCGGGTGCAAACGTACCATTAGACAAAGCGAACAATGATTTAACAGACAAAGCTTCATTGCAAAATGGCGCTAAGATGTTCATGAACTACTGTTTCGCTTGTCACTCAACGCAGTACCAGCGCTATGAACGTGTTGCGAATGATTTAGAGATCCCCGTTGATCTTATGAAGGAAAATCTGATTTTCGACCCTGAAGCGAAAATCGGTGACTTGATGGTTAATGCTATGCCTTCTGATCAAGCGGCAAGTTGGTTTGGTGCTCCGCCACCAGACCTAACATTGGTTGCTCGTGTTCGTGGCGCAGACTGGCTGTACACTTACCTTCGTACTTTCTATGAAGATCCGTCTCGTCCATTTGGCGTGAACAACATTGTTTTCCCAAGCGTTGGTATGCCGCACGTTCTTGAAGAACTGCAAGGTATCCCAACACCAATCTACGATACTCATATGGTAGATGGCGAGGAAGTGACGGTTGTTGTTGGCACTGAGACTGACGGCTCTGGCGAATTAAGTGCTGGTGAATACGACGAAGCAGTTCGTGACCTTGTTAACTTTTTGGTTTACTCGGGCGACCCAGTTCAACTTGAGCGTCACGCTATGGGTTGGTGGGTAATGGCCTTCTTAGTAATCTTCACTATCATCGTGATTTTGCTGAAGAAAGAGTATTGGCGTGATGTGCACTAATTGTGCTATAATACCGTGCTAATTCCCAAATTATGTTAATGTTCAATGGAGGCTTTAGGCCTCCATTGTTTTTATTTAAAGTGTACTGGAGGGCTCCATGGCTGTAGCTGCCAATAAACGTTCTGTAATGACTCTTTTCTCAAGTGCTTCTGATATGTATAGCCATCAGGTGCGCATCGTTCTTGCTGAAAAAGGCGTAAGTGTTGAAGTTGAGTTGGTTGATGAAAAAAATCTACCAGCAGAGCTTGTTGAACTGAACCCGTACAAATCAGTACCTACTCTTGTTGATCGTGAGCTTGCTCTATATGACTCGAAGATCATCATGGAATACCTAGATGAGCGTTTCCCTCATCCACCGTTGATGCCTGTATACCCGGTTGCTCGTGGTAACAGCCGTCTAATGATGTACCGCATTGAGCGTAACTGGTATTCAGTTGCAGAGAAGATCGTTAAAGGCAACGCTGAAGAATCTGAAGCAGCTCGCGTTAAACTGCGCAACGACCTACTGACTCTTGCTCCTATCTTCGCTGAGTATGAATACTTCATGAGCGAAGAGTTTAGCCTAATTGATTGTTACCTAGCTCCGCTATTATGGCGTTTACCTGAGCTTGGTATCGAACTAATTGGTCCTGGTTCTAAAGAGCTTAAGATTTACATGAACCGCGTATTCGAACGTGATTCATTCCTAGCTTCTCTAACTGAAGCTGAGCGTGAGATGCGACTCGTTCGCTAAGCGTTTATGGATATTTCTAATATGACTCCACGCCGACCATACATGCTTCGTGCATTTTATGAATGGCTGGTTGATAACGAATTAACTCCACACCTTGTTGTTGAAGCAACATTGCCGGGTGTGCGAGTTCCAGAAGAGTTTGTTCAAGATGGTCAGATCATTCTGAACATCGCGCCTCGTGCGGTTGGACAACTTGAACTGGGTAACGAAGCTGTGACGTTTAGTGCTCGCTTTAGTGGTCGTCCACACTCTGTGATCGTTCCGCTTTACGCAGTACAAGCGATTTATGCTCGTGAAAATGGTGCTGGTACCATGTTTGAACCTGAAGAGGCTTACATGGAAGCGTTTGAAGAAGGGATTGAAGAAAGTCCTTTTGAAGAACCAGAAAAAGGTCCATCTTTGAGCGTAGCAACGGCAGACGTAGATGCTGAAGAGCCTGACTCAGATCCTGAGCCACCTCGTCCAGCGAAAGGTCGCCCAAGCCTTCGTGTTATCAAATAACGAATCAAATAAAAAAGCAGCGACTCGTCGCTGCTTTTTCTTTTCTGGTAAATAGCATTTAATTGACTGACTTAAGGCTAGTTAACAGCCGTCTCTTCTTCACCATATTCAAATGCTCGAATGACCTGCTTTACGCCAGAGATGTTACGCGCAACTTCTGTTGCGATATCAGCATGCTCTCGAGTGACCAGTCCAAGCAGGAATACTTCTGAGTCCTCAGTAATTACTTTTACTTTGATGCCGTTAAGCTCAGCATTAGCAAGCAGAGCTGACTTCACTTTAGTCGTAATCCAGCTGTCTTTGCTAATCGCGCTAACTGACAAAGGCTCTTTGACTCGAATCTGGTTATGTATACTTTCGACGCCTTTTACTTCCTTAGCTTGGCTTTCAAAAGCACGACGTTCAGCGTCTGTCGTTGCTTGGCCCATTAACACTACAGAGCCGCGGTAAGAGCTTGCGGTGACACGCACGCTACCACGGTATGGTTGTTTATTGGTGATAGCTGCAACTTCAAATTCGATATTGTTATCGTTCCAAATCTCTTTGGTCGTTCGCGTATCTGTGACTAGGTTTGCTGTGGTTGCTGCACCAGCAATGAAAATGCCAGCACAACCAGATAGGGATAGTGTAAGTAGCGAAACACTAAACAGCATCATAGAGGTTAATGATTTCATTGTGATGCTCCGTATATCACTCTTCGTGAGCAGGGAAGAGTACTTGATCGATTAGGTCACATAGGCAGTGTAGTGTCACCATGTGTACTTCATGAATGCGCGCTGTACGGTGTGAAGGGATACGAATTTCTACATCGTGTTCACCAAGCAAGCCTGCCATTTCACCCCCATCTTTGCCTGTAAAGGCGATGATTGTCATGTCGCGAGTTACTGCGGCTTCCATTGCTTTGATGATGTTTTTGCTATTACCGCTAGTAGAGATAGCCAACAGAATATCGCCAGTTTGACCAAACGCACGTACCTGCTTAGAGAAGATCTCTTCATAGTGGTAATCGTTAGCTACTGCCGTTAGCGTAGTGTTGTCTGCAGTGAGTGCCATCGCTGGAAGGCTAGGGCGCTCTGTTTCAAATCTGTTGAGTAGACATGATACAAATTGCTGAGCATTCGACGCCGAACCACCATTACCACAACAAAGAATTTTGTTTCCGTTAAGCAAGGTCGCAACCATTGCTTGAGCGGCATGCGTGATTGCGTCAGGCAGAGCTTCTGCAGCCGCAATTTGGATTTGAATACTTTCTGTAAAACTTTCTTTAATGCTGTCTAGCATGTTTATCCTTGGGTAATCGCGTTTTGAATCCAGTCGATAGTGTCATTCGGCCCTTCAATGGCAACAATATCAAACCTGAAATCTGTAGAGTGCACCGACAAGCCTTGCTGCATAAGCCAAACATTGGCTGTTTTGAGCAGTTTCTGTGACTTCTTGGCAGTCACCATTTCAGCGGCATGTCCGTAGCGGGTTTGCTTGCGGTATTTTACCTCAGCAAACACAACCGTATTGTTATGGCGCATTATAAGATCAATCTCGCCACATTTTGCTATGAAGTTTTCTTCTATTAACGATAAACCGTGGTTAATCAGATAAGATTTTGCCACTGCCTCGTATTTATCACCCACTTGTTTGTGGGTGATGGTTGGTTTGGATAGGAACTTTCGGCTAAAAAGCCCCATGCTCTGCCCAGCTGATTTCACGTTGAACCACACAGTTGTTATCGATGGTTAGCACACCCGTTTCACCTGGAATGCTGTAACCCTGTACGGCTTTCATCTGTGGCAGTGCATCCATTAGGTAGTAAGCATCCATTCCCAGTGCTTGCAAGCGTTTTTGGCCGTTTGAGTGTGCAGGCCATAGGTCGTTGAGCTCTTTATTAAGCTCGTTTTTATTCTCAACTAATAGTGGGATATCGCTGTAGAACACACCGGTTAGGTCTTCATACTGCTTATCACCGCTGTTGCTGCGTGAGTTTGAGAAAAGAGCGGGCTGGCTAGCATCAGGGTTAATTGCAACTTCAATGAAGGGTTTGATTAGCGTTAGCTCTGAGTTCTTAGCCACAATGTAAACAGAATCGATATCACGACGGCTGCGTGGCTCTGTTTCTAGGTCTAGGTTCAGTAACCCGTCCATTTGAGCGATACGCTGTTGGCTCTCTTGCAGGCCGAATACCTGATTCACATTACGTTGCAGTTGGCGTTTGTCAGAGAATAAGCTGATAGCAACATCGTTGCTGCTGTATTTTTTCCACTCTTCTTTAAACGCTTGCTCAACACGCTCACCTAAACGTCCTCTTGGCGCAAGGATAAGCGGATACTTGTAGCCTTGAGCAAATAGGTGTTTCGCTGCCTGAGCAACTTCTTGTTCTGGCGATAGAGCGAGATAACAAATGTTAGTATCAGGTTCTAGTTGTGTTGGAATGTTCAGAGCTAATGCTGGAATCGAGTTTTCGTGGTTTTTCTGTGCTTGCTGAAGTTTAGTGATGTTACTCTTGATCAGCGGGCCAACGATGAAATCAACATTGTTCTCTTCCAGTGTCGCTTTAATCTCAGCGGCACTTTGCACGTTGGTATCCATTACCGTCAGCGTTGCATCTTCTTCGCGCTCTTTGTCATTCATCATCGCAAAGATGAAACCGTCACGCACAAGTTGTGCCTGCTTGCCGTACTTACCGGTTAGAGGCAGTAATAGTGCAGTGCTGGTTGGCTTGCTGATCTCTAGCGCTAAGATGTCAGTGATCGCTTGAGGTGTGTATGTCGCTGCTAGGTGCTGAGGGTTCTCTGCTAGCCAATCAAACAGGGTTTCCTGTAGGTTTGGAAGGTTCGAGTTCAGCGTCTTCATATAAATCGCCAGCTGTAACCAACCTGCTAGAACGTCTTCTGTAGGCGACGTTTTAAGCTCTAGAATCTCATATTGAGAGTAGCTATTTAGGTTCTGCCAAATACGGTCAGCAGCTTGTTGTTGGAGCTCGTCATCAGCGTCTAGATACTCTGAATAAAGAACTAACTCACGGCTTGCTTCAAAATACTCGCTTTGCATTTCAGAAATGTTCGCGCGTAGCTCGTGATAATCTTTCCACTGCTCGTTCGGAAGTTTCCACCAAGGCTGGAAGTTCAGTTGGCTATAAGCTTGTTCAGGCTGCGAGTTATTCACCAACAGTTGAGCGCGAGCTAATTGCCATTCCGCTTGTTGCGTTTCGCTCAGCTCTTGTTTTGCTAAGCGTTTGATCAACAGAGTTGCTTGATCGGTTTTTCCAGCTTGCACAGAAGCCTTAAGTGCCATGATTAACCAGTCGTTTTGTAGACTTCCTTTGCTACTATCCGCCTGCATCATGTAACTTTCAGTTGATTGCGCTGGATCTAGTGTAATATCAACGCTCGTTGGTGCTTGAGGACCTGAAGAACAAGCCGCCAATGTAATTGCTAATGCAATTGGAGTTAGTAAGCGTGGTACACTGAGTCTCTTATGGTTCATCGTTGCCATGAGTTCTTTAAATTCCGTATAAATTTGTATCTATATTAATCGTTGAAGTGATGGTAAACAAATGACAGATAACAAAACCTTGCTCACAGAGAGCCCAACTCTCTACATTGTGCCAACCCCAATCGGAAATTTGGGAGATATCACTCAAAGAGCAATTGAAATTTTATCAAGTGTCGATGTTATTGCAGCCGAAGACACACGCCACACGGGTAAGCTGCTTGCTCACTTCAATATATCAACCAGAACGTTCGCTTTACATGATCATAATGAACAAACTAAAGCGCAAGTTCTAGTCGAAAGGTTATTAGAAGGTCAGTCTATCGCATTAGTCTCTGATGCGGGTACTCCTTTAATTAGTGACCCAGGTTACCATCTTGTCTCACAATGTCGTCAAGCGGGTGTGAGAGTTGTGCCACTTCCTGGTGCTTGTGCTGTGATTACCGCGTTAAGTGCTTCTGGTTTACCGTCAGATCGTTTCAGCTTTGAGGGCTTCTTACCGCCAAAGAGCAAGGGTCGCAAAGACAAGTTCTTAGAGATCGCAAAGGCAGAGCGCACGTGCATCTTCTATGAATCACCACACCGTATTTCAGATTCTCTACAAGACATGCTTGAGATTCTTGGCCCTGACCGTGAGGTTGTGTTGGCGCGTGAGCTAACCAAAACCTTCGAAACCATCCAAGGGCTGCCACTTGGTGAACTTATTGAGTGGATTGAAGAAGACGCGAACCGTAAACGCGGTGAGATGGTGTTACTGATTCACGGCCACCGTGAAGAAGCGAGCACAGAACTGCCAGACGAAGCGACTCGCACACTAGGCATTCTAACCAAAGAGCTGCCTCTTAAAAAAGCGGCGGCGATGACGGCAGAAATCTACAATCTGAAAAAGAACGCGTTATACAAATGGGGCCTAGAGCATCTAGACCACTAGAAACCTCTTTATAGAGTAGCTAACCTGTATTGAAAAGCTTGTGAGGAGTGATGGTATTGCCGTTATTCCTCTTTTTTTGTCTGAATTGTGTAAAATTCACGCAGTTGCTTAGAGGTTTGCACCATATTTGTGATCTCGCTAGACACTGCACCCTAATCTCTATACAATCCGCCCTCGGAGTTGAACGGGTAATCGCTGCTTTGCTGATGTCCTTCGGGAGACTGACGTTGAGGTCCTTCGGGAAACTGACGTTGAAGTCCTTCGGGAGACTGGCAGAGGGGAGGAACGTCCGGGCTCCATAGAGCAGGGTGCCAGATAACGTCTGGGGGGCGCGAGCCCACGACAAGTGCAGCAGAGAGAAGACCGCCGATGGCCTCATTTCTTCGGAAGGGGCACAGGTAAGGCTGAAAGGGTGCGGTAAGAGCGCACCGTGCGACTGGCAACAGTTCGTAGCAAGGTAAACTCCACCCGGAGCAAGATCAAATAGGCCCTCACATTGCGTTGCTCGCGTATGGGGGCGGGTAGATTGCTTGAGCCTGTGAGCGATTGCAGGCCTAGACGAATGGTTACCGCCGCGCAAGCGGAACAGAACCCGGCGTATGTGTCAACTCCACCTATATAAAGAACCCATCATTACTTAACGGTAGTGATGGGTTTTTTGCTTTATATTGACGTAAATTATTTAGATTTCCTTAGAATCCTTCACCCTGATATGAGCTTGGGTCAAAAATTCCCAAAGCCTATACACAATATGGTGGAGATACGGCGTGAAATCAGTACACTAAAACGTTAATAGAACAAATTATTGCCGAACTAATGGCTCAATCCACTCACTGAGAAGACTATGACAGAAGCATTCAAACATATTTCAGTATTGCTTAACGAATCTATTGACGGACTTGCGATCAAACCTGACGGTACCTACATCGATGGTACTTTTGGCCGTGGTGGTCACAGCCGTACAATCCTGTCTAAACTGGGCGAGAATGGACGACTCTTTAGTATTGACCGCGATCCACAAGCGATTGCAGAAGCGCAAAAGATTGATGACCCTCGTTTTACGATTATTCACGGCCCGTTCTCAGGTATGGCTGAATATGCAGAGCGTTATGACTTAGTCGGTCAAGTGGATGGTGTGTTACTGGATCTAGGTGTTTCTTCACCACAGCTAGATGACGCTGAGCGTGGCTTTAGCTTCATGAAAGACGGTCCGCTTGATATGCGTATGGACCCAACAACCGGTATTCCTGTCTCTCAGTGGTTAGTTGAAGCCGATCTTGATGACATCACATGGGTTATTCGTGAGTTCGGTGAAGACAAACACGCTCGTCGTATCGCGAAAGGCATCATTGCTTATCAAGAGAATGAAGAGAACGAACCACTAACGCGTACCGGTCAGTTGGCTAAGCTTATCTCGGATGTAGCTCCAAAAAGCTTCAAAGAGAAAAAGCACCCAGCAACACGTGCTTTCCAAGCCTTCCGTATCTACATCAACAGTGAACTTGAAGAGATCGATACAGCCCTGAAAGGCGCAGCAAGCATTCTTGCTCCTCAAGGCCGTTTGTCTGTTATTAGCTTTCACTCTCTTGAAGACCGCATGGTGAAGCGCTTTATCCGTAAAGAGAGCCAAGGTCCGCAAGTACCACATGGCCTGCCACTAACAGAAGAGCAGATCAAAGCGCTAGGCAGTGCTGATCTTAAGCCTGTTGGTAAAGCGATCAAGCCTTCTAAAGATGAAGTGGATGAGAATACTCGTTCGCGTAGCTCAGTATTACGAATCGCAGAAAAGCTATAGTCAATGAAGACCTCCAAACCTAACTTAGCCAAGATAATATTTTTTGATTTGATCTCCGTGGGTAAAGTCCCATTGGTGCTGCTTATCTGTATCTTCGCGAGCGCGATGGGGGTCGTTCTCACGACACACATGTCACGTCAGGCAATCACGCAAAAAGACATGGCATTGAGTGAGCGAGAACAGCTTGATGATGAGTGGCGAAATTTAATGCTTGAAGAGACGGCTCTGGCTGAACATAGTCGCGTTCAAGCATCGGCAAAACGAGAGCTAGACATGAAACGTCCAGACTCCGACAAAGAAGTTGTGATCACACTGAAATGACCGGAAAAAAGGAAAAAGCCCCCGCGAAAGCCGTTAAGAAACCAACGAAAGAGCGAGTGAAGAGCGAAAAGGACTCGGATCCAATTCTGATTAAATGGCGTTTCAACGTCGTTATTGCTTTTGTGTTGGTTGCCTTTTCTGTACTAGTAGGTCGTGTGGCTTACATCCAAGTCATTGAACCAGATAACTTAATTCGTCAGGGCGACCTTCGTTCTGTACGTGTTAAGGCTATTCCTTCTGCCCGCGGTATTATTTCAGACCGCAATGGCGAACCACTTGCCGTCAGTGTGCCTGTTGAGGCGGTATGGGCTGACCCGAAAACCATCTTCGATAAAAATGGCATGGCCCAAATTGATCGTTGGTATGCGCTAGCTGATGTACTTGGCTTAGATCGACAATCGATGATCAACAAGATCTCCAGCGACAAATCTCGTCGTTTTATCTACCTACAAAGACAAGTTAGCCCAGCAATGGCGAAATACATCCGCGACTTAAAGCTGGTGGGTATTGGTCTTAAAGCAGAATCACGTCGTTATTACCCAGCCGGTGAAGTCAGCGCGCATCTTATTGGTGTGACCGGAATTGATGGACACGGCCTAGAAGGTGTCGAGCGCAGCTACGATAAGTGGCTCACGGGTGAAGCAGGTAAACGTACAATCCGTAAAGACCGTTACGGGCGAGTAGTTGAAAACATTGCACTAGAAGAGCGTGAAGAAGGTAAACCACTCGAATTGACCATCGATCAGCGCTTACAAGCCATCGCTTATCGAGCGATTAAACAGGCGGTAGCCGATCACAAGGCGACGTCTGGATCTGCCATCTTATTAGACGTAAAAACGGGTGCGGTTTTGGCCATGGTTAACGCACCGTCTTACAACCCAAACAATCGTGCTGATTTACAAAGCTTTAAGATGCGTAACCGCGTGATCACCGATGCTTTTGAGCCAGGTTCGACGGTTAAGCCGTTTGTTGTTCTTGCCGCTCTCGAAAATGGTACCGCGGATGCTGATACTGTAATTGATACGGGTAACGGCATCATGCAAATCGGTGGTAGCCGTGTACGTGATACTTCCAAAGTTGGTAAGGCAGACTTGGCGTTAATCCTTAAGAAGTCGAGTAACATCGGTGTGGCGAAGTTAGCACTGGATATGCCACTTGAAGCGCTACTGGGCATGTACAGTTCTGTTGGTCTTGGCGAGATGTCTGGGCTGAATCTAGTCGGTGAGACCGCGGGTATTTTCCCGAACCGTCGACGCTGGTCTAAGTTTGAAATCGCTACCTTATCCTTTGGTTATGGTCTAGCGATTACTCCGCTGCAATTGGCTCATGCCTATGCGACGTTAGCGAATCACGGTGTTTACGAACCTATCCATATCGTTAAAAGCAACGACCAAGATTTCTCAAAACAGAGCATCAAGCGCGAAAATGCTGAGTTGGTTTTGAACATGCTAGAAGGCGTAACCCAAAAGGGCGGTACAGCGACAAGAGCTGCCGTGCCGGGTTACCGAGTAGCAGCAAAAACAGGTACATCTAGAAAAGCGATTTCCGGTGGTTATGGAGACGAGTACTTCGCCTATACCGCAGGTGTTGCTCCAGTGAGTGACCCAAGAGTCTCTTTGGTTGTGATGATCAATGAACCTCAAGGTGACCTCTACTATGGTGGCTCGGTCGCAGCCCCTGTTTTTTCTGAAATCATGAAGGGCGCACTGCAAATTCTGAATGTCCCTGCTGATGAAAACAAGTTTCAAGAATAGAGCCAATCAGGATTCAATATGAGTAATAGCCTCACGCTGTCATCTTTACTTTCTCCTTGGGGTGACTTTAGTTCACCTGAGCTGGATGCGATTGCCGTTGAACAGTTGGAGTTGGATAGTCGTGCCATCAAAGACGGCGATATTTTTGTTGCTGTAGTTGGGCATGCTGTTGATGGCCGTCGTTTCATTGACAAAGCGGTCTCACAGGGAGCCAATGCCGTTATCGCACAAGCTGATGCTGAAAAGGCCCATGGTCTGATTGAGTGGTTGGATGCTGTTCCGGTTGTTTACATTAAAGACCTTAACTTGGTGTTATCTGAGTTGGCCGGTCGTGTTTACTCGTCTCAGGCGACTAAGCTGATTGGTGTTACCGGCACCAATGGCAAAACCACTATCACCCAATTGATTGCTCAGTGGCTAGATTTAGTCGGCCAACGCTCTGCGGTAATGGGCACCACGGGTAACGGTTTTCTAGACAACCTTAAAACCGCGGCGAATACCACCGGCAGTGCGATTGAAATACAACGCACACTGAGTGAGTTAGCGGAAGAAAACGCGGCTTACACAGCGATGGAAATCTCTTCTCATGGTTTGGTTCAAGGCCGAGTAAAAGCTTTGGATTTTGAGGTTGGCGTATTTACTAACCTGAGCCGTGACCACTTGGATTACCACGGCACGATGCAAGAGTACGCTCTGGCTAAGAAGAGCTTGTTTACTCAGCATAAGTGTAAGCACGCTGTGATTAATGTTGATGATGAAGTCGGTAAAGCTTGGATGGCTGATCTGTCCAATGCAGTAGCTGTGTCATTGCTTCCGTTAACTGGCTACCAACAGTCGGTATGGGCATCTGATGTTGCTTATGCAGAGACGGGTATCAAACTCGCTTTTGATGGTAGCTGGGGGCAGGGACAACTGTCTGTTCCTTTAATTGGCCAGTTCAACGCATCAAATGTACTGGTTGCCTTTGCGACCTTGCTGTCATTAGGTATCGATAAGCAAATCTTGGTCGACACTGCGCCTCAGTTGCAACCTGTGATTGGTCGTATGGAACTGTTCCAAGTGCCGAACAAAGCAAAAGTGGTTGTCGATTACGCGCATACGCCAGACGCTTTAGAGAAAGCATTGGCAGCACTACGTGTACATTGCTCTGGAAAGCTATGGGCAATCTTTGGCTGCGGTGGTGATCGAGATACAGGCAAGCGCCCTATGATGGCGGTTACCGCAGAGCAGTTCGCCGATAACATTATTATTTCAGATGACAACCCTCGCAGTGAAGACCCGGCATTGATTGTTAAAGACATGCTGGCAGGTTTAAGTGAGCCTGAAGTCGCCTTTGTTGAACACGATCGCTTTCAGGCGGTTAAGTTTGCTCTAGAGCAGGCGGGTAATAACGACATTATTCTTCTGGCTGGTAAAGGCCATGAGGATTACCAAGTATTAAAAGACAAAACGATCCACTATTCGGATCGAGAGTCAGCACTACAACTTTTAGGTATTTCATAATGATTGATGTATCACTCGAGCAGATCTGCTCCGTGGTCAGTGGTCAGCTGATAGAGGCTGGCAAATCGAGCAATAGTTTGATCAATGCGGTTTCTACCGATACTCGCACCGTTGAAGAAGGTGCACTGTTTGTTGCTCTTGTAGGTGAACGTTTTGATGCGCATGATTTTTGTGGTCAGGCTGTTGAGGCCAATGCGAGTGCGTTATTAGTTCAACGAAAACTTGACCTAAATATTACTCAAGTTGTTGTTGAAGACACTAAACTTGCTTTAGGTCAGCTAAGTGCTTGGATCCACAAACAATGTAACGTGCCAACCATGGCGATAACAGGAAGCTGTGGCAAAACGACCGTCAAAGAGATGGTCGCGAGTATTCTACAACAACGTGGCAAAGTGCTGTTTACAGCGGGTAACTTCAATAATGATATTGGAGTACCACTAACCTTGCTGCGCAGTGAACCCAATGACGACTATGCCGTGATAGAACTGGGCGCGAACCACATTGGTGAAATTGCCTATACCACGCAGCTTGTGAAACCACAGGTGGCCTTAGTGAATAACGTTGCTGCCGCGCATCTAGAGGGCTTTGGCTCAATTGATGGTGTTAAACAAGCGAAAGGCGAAATTTTTCAGGGGCTTGCTGCTGGTGATACTGCTATTGTTAACCTAGAGAGCAATGGTGGTGACTTCTGGAAAGATGTGCTTGCAGACAAAAACGTACTGACCTTTTCTGAAAGTGATGACACGGCGGATTACTTTTCGACGAATATTCGCATCAACGAGCAGGGTGAAGCTTGCTTTGATATGCAGACCCCGCAAGGTGCTATCGATGTCGAACTTGGCATTATTGGTCAGCACAATGTAGCCAACGCATTAGCCGCAGCAGCACTGAGCATTCAATTCGGTGCCACGCTTGCAGAAATTAAAAGCGGTTTAGCGAATCTCATCTCAGTTAAAGGCCGAGTTGAGGTTCAACAATTAAGTCAGAATATCAAGCTGATAGATGACAGTTACAACGCCAGCGTACCGGCAATGAAGGCTGCAGCTAAATTGTTGTCGAGCTTCAAAGGTCAGCGTTGGTTGATTTTAGGCAATATGGCTGAATTAGGCGATGAAAGCCTTGCACTTCACCGTCAAGTCGGTGAATATGCTGCCCCATTCGCTTTTGAGCATGTACTCACTTACGGTGATGATACCAAGGTGATTAGTGAAGTGTGTAACGGCACTCACTTTGCAACGCATGAAGCGATGATCGCGCACATAGAGCAGCACTTGAGCTTGCCAGAAAACGCGCCACATACCTTGTTGGTAAAAGGCGCCAATAGTGCAGGAATGAGTAAAATAGCCGCTGCTTTAAAGGAGAACTTTTCATGATAATTTGGCTTGCAGAGCTACTACAGCCACACTTTTCTTTTTTCCGTTTGTTCGAATACTTATCGTTTCGTGCAATCGCGAGCATTTTGACGGCTTTATGTCTGTCGCTGTGGATGGGACCTCGTTTAATTGAGCGTCTGCAAATGCTGCAAATTGGCCAAGTTGTTCGTAATGACGGCCCAGAGTCTCACTTCAGTAAGCGTGGTACACCAACCATGGGTGGTGTGATGATCCTTGCTGCGATCATCATTACGGTCTTACTTTGGGCTGACTTATCAAACCCTTACGTTTGGGCCGTACTTGTCGTGCTAGGCGGTTACGGTGCAGTTGGTTTTGTTGATGATTATCGTAAAGTGGTTCGTAAGAACACTGATGGCTTGATTGCGCGTTGGAAGTACTTCTGGCAATCGGCTATTGCATTGGTTGTGGCGTTTGCTCTGTATGCTCATGGGCAAGACACTGCTGCGACACAATTAGTGGTGCCTTTCTTTAAAGATGTGATGCCACAACTTGGTTTACTGTACATTGTTCTAACTTACTTTGTTATTGTGGGTACCAGTAACGCGGTTAACCTAACTGATGGCCTAGATGGCTTGGCGATTATGCCAACGGTTATGGTTGCTGCGGGTTTTGCTGTTATCGCTTGGGCGACAGGTAACGTTAACTTTGCAGCATACCTACACATTCCATACATCCCATACACCTCTGAACTGGTGGTGGTATGTACTGCTATCGTTGGTGCAGGCCTTGGCTTCCTATGGTTTAACACTTACCCAGCACAAGTATTCATGGGCGATGTTGGCTCTCTAGCACTGGGTGGTGCGTTAGGTGTGATTGCGGTACTCGTTCGTCAAGAGTTGGTACTAGTGATCATGGGTGGTGTGTTTGTAATGGAGACTCTGTCAGTGATTCTGCAGGTGGGCTCTTACAAATTGCGTGGTCAGCGTATTTTCCGCATGGCACCGATTCACCACCACTATGAACTTAAAGGTTGGCCAGAGCCGCGTGTTATCGTGCGTTTTTGGATAATCTCAATGGTATTAGTACTGGTTGGCCTAGCGACACTGAAAGTTCGTTAATCCTGTATGAGCCTCTGAATAGGGGCTCTTTAAAACTATTAAGAGCATCTTGTTTAAATGGAACGTTGGCAAAATATTCAAAATGTAGTGGTTGTGGGGCTCGGTATTACCGGGCTCTCTGTCGTTAAACATCTCGTAAAATATCAGCCCCATACTTGCGTAAAGGTAATTGATACGCGAGAGCTACCACCAGGAAAGGAATCTTTGCCTGAGTCGGTTGAGCTGCATTCTGGAAGCTGGAATAGCCAATGGCTAGCTGAGGCTGATCTGGTGGTTGCTAACCCAGGCATTGCTTTAGCGACACCTGAAATTCAAGATGTGCTTCAAGCGGGTACGCCTGTCGTTGGCGACATCGAGCTGTTTGGTTGGGCTGTAGATAAGCCTGTTGTGGCGATTACTGGTTCAAACGGTAAGAGTACCGTGACTGATCTGACTGGTGTGCTTGCTAAGGCTGCTGGGCTTAATGTTGGCGTTGGCGGCAATATTGGCATTCCTGCCCTAGACCTTCTAGAACTTGATGCGGATTTATATGTCCTTGAACTTTCAAGTTTTCAGTTAGAAACTACATCGAATTTAAAACTTGCCGCTGCGGCATTCTTAAATCTGTCTGAAGATCATATGGATCGCTATCAAGGCATGGCTGATTACCGTGAGGCCAAGTTAAGAATCTTTAATAACGCGCAGTGTGCGACTGTTAATCGTGAAGACAAAGAGACTTACCCTGACCAGACAATGCCATTGTTGACTTTTGGCCTAGATAACCAAGAGTTTGGTGTATCAACGATTGATAGTACTGAGTGGTTGGTCGATCACGGTAAACCTGTCCTTGCTACCCAAGATTTAACATTGGTTGGACGTCACAATGTGGCGAATGCGTTAGTCTCACTTGCACTATTGAAGCAAGTTGGTATCGACTACAGCAAAAGTCTTGATGCTTTGAAGGCCTATAACGGTTTGACGCATCGTTGCCAAGTCGTGGCTGACAAGCGCGAAATCAAATGGGTTAATGACTCCAAAGCAACGAATGTAGCCAGCACATTGGCAGCCCTGTCTGGGTTGGAGTATCAAGGTACGTTATATCTTTTGGTTGGCGGCGTTGGTAAAGGTGCTGACTTTAGTGAGCTTGAACCAGTATTGGCGCAACTTGAGCGTGTTCAGCTGTGTTGTTTCGGTGAAGATGCAGATCAATTCATGCCTCTGCACCCATCGGCACAAAAGTTCGATACCATGCAGCAGATAATCGAATCTATCTCGCCACAGCTGGTGGCTGGAGATATGGTGATGCTGTCTCCGGCGTGCGCAAGCTTCGATCAATTTAATAATTTCATGGCAAGAGGTGATGCGTTCACTGAGCTTGCTCATGAGTATGCTTAACGTGTTGAAGGACTAACATTCAGTGCAAAGAGTCAAAGAGATTAATCAATCCATCTGGCAGTGGCTAAACCGTGCTACTCCCGAGGCGCTTTACGATCGTCAATTGGTGTGGATTGCTCTTGGGCTAATGCTGACAGGTTTGGTGATGGTGACGTCTGCTTCGTTCCCCATCAGTGCTCGTTTAACCGATCAGCCGTTTCACTTTATGTTCCGTCATGCCATCTTCCTTGTATTGGCGTTAGGTGTCTCTAGCGTCATATTGCAAATCCCGATGCAACGCTGGTTTCAATACAGTATGTATCTACTGGGCTTGTCCTTCTTCTTGCTGATTGTGGTATTAGCCGTAGGTAAGTCGGTTAACGGCGCATCGCGTTGGATCCCATTAGGGCTATTTAACTTACAACCCGCTGAAGTCGCCAAGTTATCGCTGTTTATCTTTATGGCGGGCTACTTGGTTCGGAAGCAAGATGAAGTGAGAAAAACCTTCTTCGGTGGTTTTGGTAAACCGATCATGGTATTCGGCGCTTTTGCCGTGCTGCTGCTAGGCCAGCCCGATTTAGGTACAGTAGTTGTAATGCTGGTGACCCTGTTCGGCATGCTATTCATTGCTGGTGCCAAGCTTTCACAGTTTATCGCCTTGATGGTGGCAGGTATTGCCGCGGTCGTCGGTTTGATTGTTATAGAACCTTATCGTGTTCGACGTGTTACCTCATTCTGGGAACCTTGGAACGACCCGTTCGGCAGTGGTTACCAGTTAACTCAGTCATTGATGGCGTTTGGCCGTGGTGATTGGATGGGGCAAGGGCTTGGTAACTCGATTCAAAAACTCGAATACTTACCAGAAGCGCATACCGATTTTGTATTTGCTGTGTTGGCTGAAGAGCTTGGCTTTGTCGGTGTTACCTTAGTATTAATGTTGATCTTCAGCTTGGTGTTAAAAGCCATTCTGATAGGTAAAAAAGCCTTTGAACACGATCAAGTGTTCAGCGGCTATCTGGCTTTTGGTATTGGTATTTGGTTTGCGTTTCAGACGCTTGTTAACGTAGGTGCTGCATCTGGCATCGTTCCGACCAAAGGTCTAACCCTACCGCTAATCAGTTATGGTGGTTCGAGTTTAATTGTTATGTCTGTGGCGGTATCAATGCTGCTGCGCATTGACCACGAATGCCGAATGCAACAAAAAGAACAAGCTGATAGTCAAAACGAATTAGTAGAATAAGAATCTAACGTGATGAAACAAAACAAAAAACTTTTAGTGATGGCTGGTGGTACTGGCGGTCACGTTTTCCCAGGGTTAGCAGTAGCGAAAAAGCTTCAGCAACAAGGTTGGGAAATTCGCTGGTTAGGCACAGCAGACAGAATGGAAGCGGATTTAGTGCCAAAGCATGGCATTGAAATCGACTTCATCAAAGTGAAAGGCCTGCGTGGTCAAGGCATTAGCAAGTTAATTAAAGCGCCGTTCCAGATTATTAATGCCATACTTCAAGCAAGGCAACACATCAAAGCATGGCAGCCTGATGTGGTACTTGGTATGGGTGGCTACGTGAGTGGTCCGGGTGGTATCGCGGCATGGTTGTCTGGCATTCCAGTGGTTCTCCATGAACAAAATGCAGTGGCAGGTTTAACCAACCAATGGCTGTCTAAGATTGCTAAAAAGGTTTTCCAAGCTTTCCCTGGTGCGTTTCCTACTGCAGAAGTGGTGGGTAACCCAGTACGCGAAGATGTGGTTGCCTTAGCTGAACCCGAGCAACGCATGGCTGAGCGTGATGGTGACATCCGCATCTTGGTTATGGGCGGCAGTCAGGGCGCAAAAATCCTAAACGATACCTTGCCAGTAACGATGGCGCAGCTTGGTGAAGGCTTCACTGTGATGCACCAAGCGGGTAAGAACAATCAACAACAAGTTATTGAGCAATACAAATCACATTCTGTTGGTAATGTTCAAGTGACTGAATTTATTGATGATGTGGCGCAAGCTTATGAGTGGGCAGATCTATTAGTGTGTCGCTCAGGTGCATTAACCGTATCAGAAGTGTCTGCGGCAGGTGTCGGTTCTATCTTCGTTCCGTTTATGCACAAAGACAGACAACAAGCGTTGAATGCCGACCATTTAGTTGAATGTGGCGCAGCGTTAATGATTGAACAGCCTCAACTAACGGCTGATAAGCTAGCGAACACTATCGCGCAGCTTGATAGAAATGAATTAAAAATGATGGCAACAAAAGCTCGTCAAGCCGCCAAGCTTGATGCTGATGTGACCGTCGCTGAAGCGATTAAAGCTTTAGCAAAATAATGAGATTGAATTGATGACGATTGAACATACCCAAGACTTAGCGCAAATCCGTGCAATGGTGCCAGAGATGCGCCGTGTTAAATCTATCCACTTCATTGGTATTGGTGGTGCCGGAATGAGCGGGATTGCTGAAGTCTTGCTAAATGAAGGCTACCAGATCACGGGTTCTGATATTGCTCAAAACCCAGTGACTGATCGTTTAGTTAGCAAGGGTGCGACCGTTTATATCGGTCACCAAGCGAGTAACGTTGCCGACGCAAGTGTGGTGGTTGTTTCAACCGCTATCAACGAAGAAAACCCAGAAATTATTGCAGCTCGTGAAGCGCGCACACCGATCGTTCGTCGTGCAGAAATGCTGGCTGAGCTGATGCGTTTTCGTCACGGTATTGCTGTGGCAGGTACGCACGGTAAAACAACCACGACTGCGCTAGTGACACAGATTTACTCGGAAGCCGGCCTAGATCCAACCTTCGTAAACGGTGGTTTGGTTAAAAGTGCTGGTACTAACGCACGTTTAGGTTCAAGCCGTATTCTTATCGCTGAAGCCGATGAGAGTGATGCTTCATTTTTACATCTGCAACCTATGGTTAGTATCGTAACTAACATTGAAGCGGATCATATGGATACCTACGGCGGCGATTTTGAAACGCTAAAGCAGACGTTTATTGATTTTTTACACAACCTACCATTCTACGGTCAGGCTGTGATGTGTGTTGATGATCCAGTAGTGCGTGAGCTTATTCCTCAGGTAAGTCGCCAGGTGATTACTTACGGTTTCTCTGAAGATGCGGATATTCGTATTGAGAACTACGTACAAGAAGGCCAGCAAGGCAAATTCACAGTGGTACGTGAAGGTAAAGCTAACCTTGATATCACGTTAAACATTCCAGGTCGTCACAATGCATTGAATGCATCCGCGGCGATTGCTGTTGCAACAGAAGATGACATCAGCGATGAAGCGATTCTCAAAGCGATGGCGGGAACGGAAGGCACGGGTCGCCGTTTCGATCACCTAGGTGAGTATGAAACAGGTAAAGGCGTTGCAATGCTGGTCGATGATTACGGTCATCACCCAACCGAAGTTGATGTGACGATTCAAGCTGCTCGTAGTGGCTGGACTGATAAACGTCTTGTTATGATCTTCCAACCGCACCGTTATAGCCGTACTCGCGATCTGTATGATGATTTCGCGAACGTTCTTGAGCAGGTTGATGTCCTAATTCTGTTAGATGTTTATTCTGCAGGTGAGAAACCGATTGCAGGGGCTGACGGACGTTCATTAAGTCGAACTATTCGTGGGCGTGGTAAGATAGACCCAATCTTTGTTGCCGATATCAACGCACTGCCATCGGCTTTAGCCAACGTAATTCAAGGCGGTGACCTTGTTTTAACGCAGGGTGCAGGCGATGTTGGTCGAGTAGCGAAGCAGTTGGAATCGTTACAGTTAGACATTAATAAAATGCAGAACGCGTAACAGAATACTGTCTACAGACTGTGGTCAATCGCTCACTTCTTGCGATTGACCTAAAATTGACCAAAAATCTTATTATCAACGTTTGATAGTTTGATTTTGCTCAGTATAATTCATAGGTTAAAGTAAGTGCTTTTACCTCTATTACGAAGATAGGGAATAGAATTGCGAACCAACGACAGGGAATGCGGGCTTTGGTAGAAAGTACTTTTAGCGAAAACCGCCACCTATTCAGTTTACCGTCGCTCAAGAAACACGCCTTAGGCGGGTCTTTTTTTGTCATGGTATTGCTATTCATTGGGTTTCTTTTCTATACCACACTAACTTGGATGTGGGACGATCAGCGATTGCCTCTCTCCAAAATAGTACTTCAAGGCGACTTAACTTACGTAACCGCTGGTGATGTTCAACATGCCTTTAGCGAGCTAGAGCACATTGGAACCTTCATGTCGCAAGACATCGGTGTGTTGCAAGACAGTTTAGAAGCGTTACCTTGGGTTTCAGTGGTCTCCATTCGTAAGCAGTGGCCAGACACAATAAAAGTATTTTTGACTGAGTACCATGCGGCAGCAATCTGGAACGGTAACATGCTGCTGAATGACGATGGTCAGGTGTTTAATGGTGATATCGGCCTGTTGAAGGGCGATAGAGTTAAGCTTTACGGCCCAGACGGCACCAGCCAAGAAGTGATAGAAAAGTGGCGACAGATAACCCCTTTGATTAACAGTCTAGGGTTAACCGTTACCTCTCTCGTTCTCAATGAGCGTCGCGCTTGGCAAATAATCCTAGATAACGGTATCCGTTTAGAACTAGGTAAAGATTCTTTAGATGAGCGTGTTGAACGCTTCATTTCGCTTTACAACGAACTTGGTAGTAAAGCGAATCAAGTGAGCTACATCGACCTCAGGTATGATACGGGAGCCGCTGTAGGCTGGTTTCCAGAGCAAGAGTTAGAAGAGAGCACAGATGACTAAGACCGCAGATGACAACATAATCGTTGGTCTTGATATAGGCACTGCGACCATATCAGCTCTGGTTGGTGAAATATTGCCTGATGGTCAAATCAATATCATTGGTTCTGGGCAAAGCCCATCCAGAGGTATGGATAAAGGTGGTGTAAACGACCTAGAGTCGGTAGTTAAGTCGGTTCAGCGAGCTATTGATCAAGCAGAGTTGATGGCGGAATGCCAAATCAGCAATGTATTTATCTCGCTATCGGGTAAACATATCGCAAGCCGAATTGAAAAAGGCATGGGCACTATCTCTGATGAAGAGGTGTCTCAAGACGATATGGATCGAGCGATCCATACCGCGAAATCAATTAAAATAGGTGATGAGCAGAGAATTCTGCACGTGATCCCACAAGAATTTACCATTGATTATCAAGAAGGGATTAAGAACCCACTTGGCTTATCTGGTGTTCGAATGGAAGTCAGTGTTCACCTAATTTCTTGCCATAGCGACATGGCGAGAAACATTATTAAAGCTGTTGAACGATGTGGTCTCACAGTAGAACAAATCGTGTTTTCAGGACTTGCCTCAAGCAATGCGGTAATTACTGAAGACGAGAGAGAGCTTGGAGTATGTGTTGTCGATATCGGTGCGGGTACAATGGATATTTCCATTTGGACTGGCGGCGCACTTCGACACACAGAAGTCTTTTCCTACGCAGGAAATGCAGTAACCAGTGATATTGCCTTCGCTTTCGGCACGCCAGTGAGCGATGCTGAAGAGATAAAAGTAAACCATGGTTGCGCTCTGAGTGAACTCGTAAGCAAGGATGACTCTGTTAACGTCCCAAGTGTTGGTGGTCGCCCATCGAGAAGTTTGCAACGACAAACTTTGTCGGAAGTGATTGAACCACGTTACACTGAACTTATGGGTCTCGTTAACCAAACTATTGATACGGTTCAATTACAGCTACGAGATGAAGGTATTAAACACCACCTTGCAGCTGGCGTCGTTCTCACTGGTGGAGCGGCACAAATTGACGGATTGGTAGAGTGTGCGGAACGTGTTTTCCGCAATCAAGTTCGAGTTGGTAAGCCGTTAGAAGTTAGTGGCTTAACTGACTATGTTAAAGAGCCGTATCATTCTACGGCGGTTGGTTTACTTCATTACGCAAGAGATTGTCAGATCAGTGATGAAGGTGATTACAGCGAACCTAAGCGTTCAGCACCTTCTATGTCTGGTTTATTTGGCAAATTGCGTAATTGGATACAAAAAGAGTTTTAACCTGAGTTGCAGGAAAAAACGGAGATAACACATGTTTGAACCGATGATGGAAATGTCTGACGATGCAGTAATTAAAGTCGTTGGAGTTGGTGGCGGTGGCGGTAACGCTGTTGAGCACATGGTACGTGAATCAATCGAAGGCGTAGAATTCATCAGTGTTAACACTGATGCACAAGCACTTCGTAAAACAAGCGTGAGCAGCGTGATCCAAATTGGTGGTGATATCACTAAAGGTTTGGGCGCTGGTGCAAACCCACAAGTAGGCCGTGATGCAGCTCTCGAAGATCGAGAAAGAATTAAAGAAGTTCTAACTGGCGCCGATATGGTATTTATCGCAGCTGGTATGGGCGGTGGGACTGGTACAGGTGCTGCTCCAGTTATTGCTGAAGTTGCGAAAGAGTTGGGTGTGCTGACGGTTGCTGTTGTAACTAAGCCATTTAGCTTTGAAGGCAAAAAGCGTTTAGCGTTTGCTGAGCAAGGTATTGAAGAGCTTTCTAAACATGTGGATTCATTAATTACGATTCCAAATGAAAAGCTACTTAAAGTACTTGGCCGCGGCGTAACTCTGCTAGAAGCTTTCGCAAGTGCAAATGATGTACTTAAAAACGCTGTACAAGGTATCGCTGAGCTAATTACTCGCCCTGGTATGATTAACGTCGATTTCGCGGATGTTCGCACCGTAATGTCTGAGATGGGTCATGCAATGATGGGTAGCGGTATCGCAAAAGGTGAAGACCGTGCTGAAGAAGCTGCTGAAACAGCAATTTCTAGCCCACTACTAGAAGACATCGACCTAGCTGGCGCGCGTGGCGTTCTTGTGAACATCACTGCAGGCCTAGATATGCGTCTAGATGAGTTCGAAACAGTAGGTAATACAGTTAAGGCATTCGCATCTGATAATGCAACAGTTGTGATTGGTACTTCTCTAGACCCTGATATGACAGATGAAATCCGCGTAACTGTTGTTGCAACAGGTATCGGCACAGAGAAAAAACCAGACATTACATTAGTTGCTGGTGGTAAAGCTAAGGTTGCACCAACTCCTCAACCACAGGTAGCGGCTCAAACTGCACCAAAAGTGGAAGAGAAAGTGGCACAACCATTGCAAGAAAAAACTGAGGTTAAACCTCAAGTTAAGCCGCAACCAACAACGTCACCTGTTTCTTCAGGTACAGGCGCTAGCCAAAGTGCAGCACCTAAGGCTGAGAAAGAGAGTGGATACTTAGATATTCCAGCATTCTTACGACGTCAGGCTGATTAACAAATACCCAAAATTTGACTATCGTCGAATTAATGGTAAAATTCGCGGTCGGTAAATACTGACCGTGATTTGTAGCACTGATAACGAGGCAAGCAGATGATCAGACAACGTACTCTGAAAGAAATTGTGAAAACAACTGGTGTGGGTCTCCACTCTGGTCGTAAAGTCACACTTACTCTTCGCCCGGCAGCTGCAAATACAGGTATTGTTTATCGTCGTACAGATGTAAATCCACCTGTAGATTTCCCAGCTGATCCAGCGTCAGTTCGTGACACTATGCTATGTACAGCTCTTGTTAATGACGAAGGCGTACGTATCTCTACAGTGGAACACCTTAACGCAGCTTTAGCGGGTATGGGCATCGACAACATTATTGTTGAAGTAGATGCACCTGAGATCCCAATTATGGATGGTAGCGCAAGCCCATTCGTATACTTGCTACAGCAAGCGGGTGTAGAAACACTGAATGCAGCGAAGCGTTTTATTCGTATCAAAAAGCCTATCCGTTTTGAAGATGGCGATAAGTGGGCAGAATTTGTTCCATTTAACGGCTTCCGTATGGACTTTGAGATCGACTTTAACCATCCCGCGATTGAATCTGATGAGCAACGTTTGTTGTTTGATTTCTCTTCACAAGGTTTTGTGAAAGAAATTTCTCGCGCTCGTACTTTCGGTTTCATGCGTGATATTGAGTATCTACAATCCCAAAATCTAGTACTTGGTGGTAGCTTTGATAATGCTATCGTACTTGACGAGTACCGAATTCTTAATGAAGAAGGTCTACGTTTTGACAATGAGTTCGTAACTCATAAAGTACTAGACGCGATTGGTGACCTTTACATGTGTGGACACGCTATTATTGGTGAGTTCCGTGCATACAAATCAGGTCATGGCCTAAACAACCAACTACTACGTGCAGTACTTGCTGACGCAGAAGCTTGGGAATGGGCAACATTCGAAGAAGAAGTAGGCTCTCCTGTTGCATTTGCTGAGCCAGGAATGGTTCTAGCGTAATTGTTGTTTACAGCAATATAAGATTTCGAAAACCAGGTCATTGACCTGGTTTTTTTGTATCTATTTTCCAGATACAGTGTCGTCAACATCCGAAAGTTGTCTCCCAATGAGCTGCAGTCTGGCTAATCCATCAGCAATTAGAAAGAAAAGTTCCAAGCACATCAAACAAATGGGGTTATAAATGGTTGTTGGTGTGAAAATTACTTACACTAAAGGGCATTAATTTTAACTCAAGCCTTGAAAACTCTACTCTCAAGTACAATATCAAAGATACTAGATTTATCTCAGTATCCTTGGTTAGTAACTGAAGACTAGTTCATAGCTAGTAGAGACACTGACGGCATTTAAAATAGATCGCGGACGATCTGAGAACGAAGAGATTCCAAGCACATGATTACTAAGCTGCTGACAAAGGTAATTGGCAGTCGCAATGACAGAACACTGCGCCGCCTTAGAAAAATTGTAAAAGAAATTAATAACTACGAACCAACGTTTGAAGCTCTTTCAGACGAAGAGCTAAAAGCAAAAACGGTTGAGTTTCGTGAGCGCTTAGATAAAGGTGAATCGCTAGACCAACTTCTACCTGAAGCATTTGCTACGGTACGTGAAGCGTCTAAGCGTGTTTACGGCATGCGTCACTTTGACGTGCAAATGATTGGTGGCATGGTTCTAAATGCTGGCCAAATTGCAGAAATGCGTACTGGTGAAGGTAAGACTCTTACAGCAACCCTACCAGCTTATCTTAACGCCCTACCTAGCAAAGGTGTTCACGTAGTAACGGTGAACGACTACCTAGCGAAGCGTGATGCGGAAACAAACCGCCCATTATTTGAATTCCTTGGTATGACTGTTGGCGTAAACGTGCCAAACATGGCTCCACCAGAGAAGAAAGAAGCGTACCAAGCGGATATCCTATACGGAACAAACAACGAGTTTGGCTTCGATTACCTACGTGACAACATGGCTTTCCGTGCTGAAGATCGTGTTCAACGTGAGCGCTTCTTTGCTGTTGTCGATGAGGTTGACTCAATCTTAATCGATGAAGCTCGTACTCCACTTATTATCTCTGGCCCAGCTGAAGATAGTTCAGATCTTTACACGCGTATTAACACGTTGATCCCTAACCTTGAGCGCCAAGATAAAGAAGATTCTGAAGAGTACCGTGGTGAAGGTCACTACACCATGGACGAGAAATCGAAACAGGTTCACCTGACTGAAAACGGTCAAGAATTTGTAGAAGAGCTAATGGTCAAAAACGGCCTGATGGAAGAGGGTGATACGCTTTACTCTCCAACTAATATCAGCCTATTGCACCATGTTAATGCAGCGCTGCGTGCACACGTACTGTTTGAGAAAGACGTCGACTACATCGTTACTGAAGAAGGCGAAGTGGTTATCGTTGATGAACATACTGGTCGTACTATGCCAGGTCGTCGTTGGTCTGAAGGTTTACACCAAGCTGTTGAAGCTAAAGAAGGTGTGAAGATTCAGAATGAAAACCAGACGCTAGCATCGATTACATTCCAGAACTTCTTCCGTCTATACGAAAAACTGTCAGGTATGACAGGTACAGCCGATACAGAAGCTTTCGAATTTCAGTCTATCTACGGCCTAGAAACAGTGGTTATCCCAACCAACAAGCCTATGGTTCGTAACGATATGCCAGATGTGGTTTATCGTACCGAAGAAGACAAGTTCAATGCGATCATTGAAGACATCAAAGACCGTGTAGCTGCTGGTCAGCCATCATTGGTTGGTACGGTTTCTATCGAGAAGTCTGAACTACTGTCTAACGCACTGAAAAAAGCAAAAATTAAGCACAGCGTTCTAAATGCTAAATTCCACGAAATGGAAGCAGAGATCGTTGCACAAGCTGGTATGCCGAGTGCGGTAACTATCGCAACTAACATGGCTGGTCGTGGTACCGATATCGTATTAGGTGGTAGCTGGCAGGCACAAGTTGAGAAGCTAGAGAATCCAACCAAAGAGCAGATCGAGAAGATCAAAGCTGACTGGAGAGTAATCCACGATAAAGTGCTTGAGTCAGGTGGTCTGCACATCATTGGTACTGAGCGTCATGAATCTCGCCGTATCGACAACCAGCTACGTGGTCGTTCTGGTCGTCAAGGTGATGCGGGTTCTTCTCGTTTCTACCTATCAATGGAAGATTCTCTGCTACGTATCTTCACATCGGATCGTATGGCTGGTCTTATCCAAAGTGGTATGGACGAAGGCGAAGCGATCGAATCTAAGATGCTTTCTCGCTCAATTGAAAAAGCACAACGTAAAGTTGAAGGTCGTAACTTCGATATTCGTAAGCAGCTTCTTGAGTACGATGATGTAGCCAATGACCAACGTAAAGTGGTTTATGAGCTTCGTGATGAACTGATGAGCTCTGACGATATCAGCGAGATGATCGAACACAACCGTGAAGATGTATTGGCATCAGTGATTGATGAATACATCGCACCTCAGTCTCTTGAAGATATGTGGGATATCGCGGGTCTGCAAGATCGTCTGAAGAATGACTTCGATCTAGACTTTGATATTCAAGGTTGGTTAGACGAAGACGACAAGCTTTATGAAGAAGCATTGCGTGAGCGTATTCTTGCTATGGCGGTTGATTCGTACAAACAGAAAGAAGAAGTGGTTGGTGCTCAAGTACTGCGTAACTTCGAGAAATCTGTGATGCTACAAACGCTAGACGGCCTTTGGAAAGAGCACTTGGCTGCGATGGATCACCTTCGTCAAGGTATCCACTTACGTGGTTATGCTCAGAAGAACCCGAAACAAGAGTACAAGCGCGAGTCGTTTGAACTGTTTGAAGGCCTACTAGATGTACTGAAAACAGACGTTGTTACCATCCTTTCTAAAGTGCGCGTTCAGCAACAAGAAGAAGTTGAAAAGATGGAAGCTCAACGTCAAGCTCAAGCTGAAGAAGCGGCGCGTCGTGCACAAGCGCAACATGCAACAGCTGAAAACCAGCTAGCTGACGATGAAGCTGAAGCGGCATCTCCACAAACGGTAGTGCGTGACGAGCGTAAAGTTGGCCGTAACGAGCCATGCCCATGTGGTAGCGGTAAGAAGTACAAGCAGTGTCACGGTAAAATCGCGTAAGTTTAATGAATCGTTGCTGTAGCGCATGATAGCTGCGTTGGTGGTACTCACTTACAGTCGTAAGCTCCGTGCCACCGCCTTGCTCTCATACACTACAACTTAGCTTCATAAAACTGACAAATAGAATATAAAGAGTCGCTTAGGCGGCTCTTTTTGTATGTAAATTTCATGGCTTACTTTGTTACGCAAGGAAGTTGTCATTCCCTATAGCGAGGAGTGAGCGTAGTAGGGAATCTTGTTTAGTTAGGCTCGCGTAGTTTTAGATCCCCAACTCAGTCGTTCCTCTTTCTTGAGGATGACGTATTTAGGGACTATGTGAGTTCAGCGTTTTATTAAGGAACACCATCAATGAAAAGAATCCATATCGTAGCGGGTATTATCTTCAATCAAGATAAGTCACAGGTCTTTATCACTAAGCGTCCAGATGACAAGCACAAAGGTGGCTTCTGGGAATTTCCAGGTGGCAAGGTTGAAGAGGGCGAAACTATTGAGCAAGCGATGACTCGCGAGCTTGATGAAGAGGTCGGTATCAAGGTGACCGAGCAGTCTCTGTTTGAGCATCTTGAATTTGATTACACGGATAAGTCACTTAAGTTCGATTTCATTCTCGTGACTGATTTTGAAGAGCAGCCTTATGGTAAAGAAGGTCAGCAAGGTGAATGGGTAAGCCTAGAATCATTGAATCAATACGCCTTCCCAGAGGCAAATGTGCCAATTTTAGAGCGAGTAATAAAAGAGTTTTCGTAATTGCTAGCCTGAGTTTGAGATTGTTGTTAGTTTAAAGAGATTAATCGATTGAACGTTGCTGCAAGAGATAAGTGGCAACGGTAACCAAAACAATGGAGATATTCGCAGTGGTAAGAATTGCAATTGCAGGAGCAGCGGGCCGCATGGGCCGCAACTTGGTGAAAGCCGCTCATCATAATTTAGAAGCAAGTGTTGGAGCTGGTTCAGAGCGTCCAGAGTCATCTTTGGTCGGCGTAGATGTCGGCGAGTTATGCGGTGAAGGTCGTTTTGATGTTGCTTTAGTCGATGATTTGTCTAAAGCCATCGAAGAGTTTGATGTGATTGTCGATTTTACTGCCCCTGTTAGCACATTAGCGAATATTGAACTTTGTAAACGTCACGGTAAAAAACTGATCATCGGTACAACGGGCTTCTCTGAAGAAGAGAAGCAGGTGATTGATGCTGCTTCAAAAGAGATGGCTATCGTAATGGCACCTAACTACAGCGTTGGTCTGAACCTGGTCTTTAAGCTGCTAGAGAAGGCCGCTAAAGTGATGGGCGATTACTGTGATGTCGAGATCGTTGAGGCTCATCACCGTCATAAAGTCGATGCACCGTCAGGTACTGCGATTGGTATGGGCGAAGCTATTGCGGGTGCTATGGGCAATGAGCTGAACGATGTAGCTGTATGGTCACGCGAGGGTATTACTGGCGAGCGCACTAAAGATGAGATTGGTTTCGCGACGATTCGTGCCGGTGACATTATTGGTGAACACACCGCTATGTTTGCTGATATCGGTGAACGAGTGGAAATTACACATAAAGCCACTGATCGAATGACCTTTGCTAATGGCGCAATCAAGGCCGCGGTTTGGTTAAATGATAAACCAGCAGGCTTTTATACCATGACGGATGTGCTTGGTTTGAATGATCTATAAATAGATATTTATGCGCTGGCAATTGCCGGCGCTTTCTTTATTTGGTGCATTTTCCTTAGTAATCTCACTTCTCCGATCTTCCTTCTACTTTCTTCTTATCGCCTTTTTGACTCCATTTCTATGCTGTTTATGTGGTCTTTAGTGTGTTTTTTGTTTTAGATCTTTAAATTGTCATGTTTTCTCTTGGTATTTATCGATTGCGTTTTGTTGCTGATATTTTTATCACTCTATGGTTGGCTAAAATGAGGAGTGAAAATTAGAAAATCGTAATATTCGAGCTAAATGCGCATGAAAGTTGAACTTTTGGAGCTTTGAGGGGGTAAATTGAATTAGTCCTTACAAATGTTTAATTTCTTTTGAGTTAAATGTTGACACGTATCACGCAGATCACTAAAATACCGCCAATTTGTCTAATTTCCATAAACACGCAGTTTTTGGTGTTGCAGGAAGGTAGATTTGCAAATTAAATCAATTTTAATGCATTTTTATTTCTGGAGGTTGTCTTGAAGAAGTCAGCACTACTCGTCCTAGAAGATGGGACAGTATTTCACGGTGAAGCCATTGGCGCTGTAGGTTCTGCAGTTGGTGAAGTCGTTTTTAATACCTCGATGACGGGGTACCAAGAAATCCTCACTGATCCTTCCTATTCTCAACAAATCGTTACCCTTACTTACCCTCACATTGGCAATACCGGAACCAATTCCGAAGACGAAGAATCTTCTTCAATCCACGCTCAAGGCCTTGTGATTCGCGATCTCCCTCTAATCGCTTCTAACTTCCGTAATGAACAATCCCTTTCTGATTACCTTAAGTCGCAAAACGTTGTTGGTATCGCTGATATTGATACTCGTAAGTTGACGCGTATTCTTCGTGAAAAAGGCGCACAGAACGGTTGTATTGTAGCTGGCTCTTCAGTAAACGACGGAAACCTAGACGAAGCTCTAGCTCTTGCTAAAGCAAAAGAATTCCCTGGCCTGAAAGGTATGGACCTTGCGAAAGAAGTTACAACAAAAGAAGCGTATCAATGGAAACAAGGTTCGTGGACGCTTACGGGTGGACTTCCTGAAGCGAAAGCAGACTCAGAATTGCCATACCACGTTGTTGCTTATGACTTCGGTGCAAAACGAAACATCCTACGAATGCTTGTTGACCGCGGCTGCCGCCTAACGGTTGTTCCTGCTGAGACTTCAGCTGAAGAAGTACTTGCTCTGAACCCAGACGGTGTTTTCCTTTCAAATGGCCCTGGTGACCCAGAACCATGTACTTACGCAATTGAAGCGACAAAAGTGTTCCTAGAAAAAGGCTTACCAATCTTCGGTATCTGTCTAGGTCACCAGATTCTTGCTCTTGCGTCAGGCGCTAAGACAGTGAAGATGAAGTTTGGTCACCACGGCGCAAACCACCCGGTTAAAGATTTAGATCGTGATGTTGTGATGATTACTTCGCAAAACCACGGCTTTGCTGCTGACGAAGAAACCCTTCCAGAGACACTACGTGCAACGCACAAATCACTATTTGATGGTTCTCTACAAGGTATTCACCGAACAGACAAACCAGCATTCAGCTTCCAAGGTCACCCTGAAGCAAGCCCAGGTCCAGAAGACGCAGCGCCGTTATTCGACCACTTTATTGAACTAATCAAACAGCACACAGCGTAATTCGGAGTAGTAGACAATGCCAAAACGTACTGACATTAAAAGTATTCTTATTCTAGGTGCTGGCCCGATCGTTATCGGCCAAGCATGTGAGTTCGATTACTCTGGTGCTCAAGCTTGTAAAGCGCTTCGCGAAGAAGGTTACCGAGTTATTCTTGTAAACTCGAACCCAGCGACAATCATGACTGACCCAGACATGGCAGATGCAACTTACATCGAGCCTATCCAATGGGAAGTTGTGCGTAACATCATCGCTAAAGAGAAGCCTGATGCAGTTCTACCTACTATGGGTGGCCAAACTGCATTGAACTGTGCTCTAGACCTAGAAAAGCACGGCGTTCTTGAAGAGTTCGGTGTTGAAATGATTGGTGCAACGGCTGACGCTATCGATAAAGCAGAAGACCGTTCACGCTTCGATAAAGCAATGAAAGCAATTGGCCTTGAGTGTCCAACTGCTGATACAGCGAAAACGATGGAAGAAGCTTACAAAGTTTTAGACATGGTTGGCTTCCCTTGTATCATTCGTCCATCGTTCACGATGGGTGGTACTGGTGGCGGTATCGCTTACAACAAAGAAGAATTTGAAGAAATCTGTCGTCGTGGTTTGGATCTATCTCCAACTAATGAACTTCTTATCGATGAATCACTTATCGGTTGGAAAGAGTACGAGATGGAAGTGGTTCGTGACAAAAACGACAACTGCATCATCGTATGTGCGATTGAAAACTTCGACCCAATGGGTATTCACACAGGTGACTCAATCACTGTGGCTCCAGCTCAAACGCTGACAGACAAAGAATACCAACTAATGCGTAACGCATCTCTAGCAGTACTGCGTGAGATTGGTGTTGAAACAGGTGGTTCAAACGTACAGTTTGGTATCAACCCGAAAGATGGCCGTATGGTTATCATCGAGATGAACCCGCGTGTATCTCGCTCTTCTGCACTAGCATCTAAAGCAACAGGTTTCCCAATCGCTAAGATTGCTGCGAAACTGGCTGTTGGCTTCACGCTAGACGAGCTAATGAATGACATCACTGGCGGCGCAACTCCAGCATCATTCGAACCAACAATCGACTACGTAGTAACTAAGATTCCTCGTTTTAACTTCGAGAAATTTGCAGGTGCTAACGACCGTCTAACGACTCAAATGAAGTCTGTTGGTGAAGTTATGGCTATCGGCCGTAACCAACAAGAATCTCTACAAAAAGCACTTCGCGGCCTAGAAGTTGGCGCGACTGGTTTTGACGAAATGGTAGACCTAGATGCACCTGATGCTCTAACGACTATCCGTCACGAACTGAAAGAAGCTGGCGCAGAGCGTATTTGGTACATCGCTGACGCATTCCGTGCTGGTATGTCGGTAGATGGTGTATTCAACCTAACGCAAATCGACCGTTGGTTCCTAGTTCAAATCGAAGACATCGTTAAGCTAGAGCAAGAACTGAAAGCAAAAGGCTTTGCTGGTCTGAACAAAGACGAGCTAAACAAGCTTAAGCGTAAAGGTTTTGCAGATGCGCGCCTATCTAAGATTCTAGGTGTAGCAGAAAGCGAAATCCGTCGTCTGCGTGACCAATACGATATCCACCCAGTGTACAAGCGTGTAGATACGTGTGCGGCTGAGTTCTCTTCTGATACAGCTTACATGTACTCATCTTACGATGACGAGTGTGAAGCGAACCCAACAGACAAAGACAAGATCATGATTCTAGGCGGCGGTCCAAACCGTATCGGCCAAGGTATTGAATTTGACTACTGTTGTGTACACGCATCACTAGCACTACGTGAAGATGGCTACGAAACTATCATGGTTAACTGTAACCCTGAGACAGTTTCTACAGACTACGATACATCTGACCGTCTGTACTTCGAACCAGTAACTCTGGAAGACGTACTAGCAATCGCTCGTGTTGAGAAGCCAAAAGGCGTTATCGTTCAGTACGGTGGTCAAACGCCACTTAAACTGGCTCGTGCTCTTGAAGCTGCTGGCGTACCAATCATCGGTACTAGCCCAGACGCAATCGACCGTGCAGAAGACCGTGAGCGTTTCCAAGTTGCTGTAGACCGTCTAGGCCTACTTCAACCAGAAAACGCAACAGTAACAACAATGGAGCAAGCGGTTGAGAAATCTCGCGAAATCGGCTTCCCACTTGTTGTACGTCCTTCTTACGTACTTGGTGGTCGTGCGATGGAAATCGTATACGACGAGCAAGATTTACGTCGCTACTTCAACGAAGCAGTAAGCGTTTCAAACGAATCTCCAGTACTACTTGATAGCTTCCTAGACGACGCTGTTGAAGTAGACGTAGATGCGATTTGTGACGGTGAGCGCGTTGTTATCGGCGGTATCATGGAACACATCGAACAAGCGGGTGTTCACTCAGGTGACTCAGCATGTTCTCTTCCTGCATACACGCTAAGCCAAGAGATCCAAGACGTAATGCGCGAGCAAGTTGAAAAGCTAGCGTTCGAGTTGGGTGTTCGTGGTCTGATGAACACGCAGTTTGCTGTTAAGAACAATGAAGTGTACCTAATCGAGGTTAACCCTCGTGCAGCACGTACGGTTCCATTCGTATCTAAAGCAACTGGCGCGCCAATCGCTAAGATTGCAGCTCGTGTAATGGCGGGTCAATCTCTAGAGTCTCAAGGCTTTACGAAAGAAATCATCCCACCTTACTACTCAGTGAAAGAAGTTGTACTTCCATTCAACAAGTTCCCTGGTGTTGACCCGCTGTTAGGCCCAGAAATGCGCTCTACTGGTGAAGTTATGGGTGTTGGTGCGACGTTCGCAGAAGCATACTCTAAAGCTGAATTGGGTTGTGGTAACATCTACCCAGAAGGCGGTCGTGCACTTCTTTCTGTTCGCGAAGGCGACAAAGAGCGTGTTGTTGACCTAGCATCTAAGCTATCTAAGCTTGGTTACCAGCTAGACGCAACTCACGGTACTGCGGTTATCCTTGGCGAAGCGGGCATCAACCCACGTCTAGTAAACAAGGTACACGAAGGTCGTCCTCACATTCTTGACCGTATCAAGAACAACGAGTACACGTACATCGTGAACACTGCAGCTGGCCGTCAAGCGATTGAAGATTCTAAAGTTCTTCGTCGTGGTGCACTTGCTGAGAAAGTTAACTACACGACTACGCTAAACGCTGCATTCGCGACTTGTATGGCGCACACTGCAGACGCGAAAACGTCAGTAACTTCAGTTCAAGAGCTACACGCTCAGGTTAAAGCTTCTCAAGCTTAATCGCCTAAAGTGTATCGCTGATAAGCGGATATAAATGCTCAAAGCCCAACTCTTCGGAGTGGGCTTTTTTATGTCTGTTATTCCGCGGTAGCTTAATGATGAATATTTGGAATAGGTTAGAATCTTGTGTTTCGTTATTGCTCGTCTGCTGTGAGTGGTAACTTGTCGCTACACAGGATTTTAAGGCGTTGGGTATATGGAAATCACTCTAGAAATATTGGCTATCTTGTTTGTTGTTGCAACGGCAGCAGGTTTTATTGATGCAATGGCTGGCGGCGGTGGGTTACTGACTCTACCTGCATTGCTAGCGGCTGGAGTTCCACCCACGCAGGCACTGGCAACCAACAAACTCCAAAGCTCATTTGGCAGCTTCTCCGCGAGTTGGTATTTCGTGCGCAACGGTATCGTCAGCATCAAAGAGATGCGCCTTGCTATCTTTTGTACCTTTATTGGCTCTGCAATTGGCGCTGAGTTAGTCCAGCACATTGATGCGAGCCTACTGACCAGTGTTATCCCACTGCTGCTTATCGCTATCTCTCTCTATTTCCTGTTGGCACCCCAAACTAGAGCGTCTGAAGGAAAACAGAAGATCTCTGAGGCCATGTTTGCTCTGTGTATTGGTGGCGGCGTGGGTTTCTATGATGGCTTTTTTGGCCCAGGAACAGGTTCTATCTTCACCGTCTGCTTTGTTGCTATTGGTCACTTCTCGTTAGTCGATGCTACGGCGCGTACTAAAGTACTTAACTTTACCTCGAATATCGCTGCCTTAATTTTCTTTATTTTGGCTGGTTTGCCTATTTGGGAGTTGGGATTAGTGATGGCGGTCGGTGGATTTATGGGCGCTCAGCTTGGCGCTAAAGTGGTGGTGACAAAAGGGCAGAAATGGATTCGCCCCCTTGTGATCGTGATGTCGATGCTAATGGCGTCTAAACTGCTTTGGGAACAGCATCAACAATCGATTCTATCAGTGTTTTAACTCGTGGAGACTGGTAACTATTTGGTCTGACACAGATATGAATCGGCCGAATCAAGCCTGCTAATTCGGTGAAGCTATACAGATATTGAGGCTCAATATTGAGTGTTTTTACGATAGAGAGCGGTATTAACGCTGGCCCAGTCCCGCCCAATGCAAGTTGCGCCGCTGCGGTGTAGGCATCCATCTCCATCAAGGGTTTGATACCAAACTTCTCTAATACAGAAAGTTGATAAGAATTGGCAGGGTTGGTCATGTCGTTAGTGATGACCATTGGAGGAAGCTCCGTTAGCGGTGACTTACTCACTATGTAAAACGGCTCATCAAATAGATGGAAGGTCATCAACCCATGATGCGGTGGCAGTAAGCCAGCACACAACCCCAAGGTCGCCTTACCAGATTGCACTCGCTCTATGATTCTCGGCGTGTGGTTGGTGGTAATGGTGATGTACTTATCTTGCTGGATGAACTGGCCCATCATCTCACCTAAATAACCGGCTATCAGAGACTTAGTGCTGTCTAGGGTGATGAGAGTAGTATCTTCCAACTCTTGCTGTTCATAAATAAGCCCGCGAAGTTCATTGAATGTCGGGCCAATACTCTCTATTAATGCTATCGCATCTGGCGTGAGTTTTATCTGTCGGCCACTCGGTTCAATGAGCTTTTTACCTAGCTTCTTTTCTAAATTCGCAATCCGTTTGCTGACCGCTGATTGGCTGATATAAAGCAAACTGCCTGTGCGGCTCATGGTCTTTGCTTTACTCAATACCAGTAGAGTTTCGATTCCTTCGAGTAGCATTGGGTTATATTCATGAAAGTTGGGAATGATTGTTTCAACTTACCTCAAACAACATTCATTCTCTAGTCTTGAAACTAAAGCTTTGAACCAAGTTAGGTATTTTTAGCTATGCTCGCACGTGTAGCGCGAGAGCATAATAATTGTGTTGGGGAGCTCAAATTAAGAAAGGCTCCTTTACGGAGCCTTTCACTTTGTAACGTTAGCTTATTTGATGGCGAAGGTCGGCAATGATAAATGCCAACGAATAGCGCCAAGCCTTATCAATAGTGTTGAGAACACGCCGGCCAGAAATGCAGTTTCTGAATCGTGCCCCATGCTGATCGCCATGGTATGGAAAGTACCACCAATGATACAAGCGGTCGCGTAGACTTCACTTCTTAGAATCATAGGCACTTCACGGGCAAGTACGTCGCGGATAATACCGCCACCGCAGCCGGTGATGACACCCATGATGATCGCCACTAGTGCTGAATCTTGATAGATAAGTGCTTTTTCTACACCAATGCCAACAAACACCGCTAGGCCAATCGCATCACATACCGGCAATATCCACCAAGCCAGACGTTTCGGGCGTCTTACAATAATCATGGTCAGCAAACAGGTGATGATGATGACCCAAAGGTAGGTGGTATCGGTGATCCAAAACACGGGAGTTGCACCCAATGCCATGTCACGAATTGTGCCGCCGCCAATCGCGGTTACACTGCCTAGAACGGCGACGCCAAAGGGATCCATCTTAAGACGGCCAGCGACAAATACGCCTGAGACGGCAAAGATGGCAGTGCCAAATAAATCGATAATATAAAGCAGCATGGAGTCCATGATACTGGTGCTCTTATAGTTAAAATTGTAGGGACAGGTCGGTGGCGAATTGTACGAAAAAACGCAGCAAATAGTTAGTGATTTTGCCTAGCTCTATCAAAGAAATCGCACACTTGTTGGATCGCTTTCAAAGTTCTCGTTGTCGGGCGATTAATCCAGTCAGAATTGAGGGACCAAATCTGATTTTGAGCGACAGCTGGGATCTCATCTTCCCATGTTTGCCACATGGTTCCATTCTCAATCGCGTGCTGAGAAGTGAAGATTACTTGCGGTTTTCTTAATACAACTTGTTCAATACCAACTTGCGGATAGGGAGAGGCGCTGTCTTCAAAAATATTGTGGCCACCACAAAACTCAAACACCTCACTTGGCCAGTGTCCTTGAGCAACAGTGATGATCGGCTTTTCACTGAGCTGGTAGAAGTAGTTTACTGGCTCGGCATCTTTGTATTCTAGTCTCAACGCGTTGAGCTGCTCTCTGTATTGCTGAGCGTTATTTTCGCCAATGCTTGGATCGCTAGCGTATTCGCTCAGTTGTTCAATATTGGTTGCGATACTGTCTAGGCTTTTGGTCTTGGAGTAGTAAATATTAAAACCAAATTGCTCTAGTTTCGCGAGATCTCTGGGCGGGTTTCCCGCTGGCCACGCAAGAATCAAATCAGGCTGAAGTGCGATGATCTTCTCAACCTTGATACCTTGATAGTTTGCCACTTTTTCAAGCTTATCGGCTTGTGGTGGGTAATCACTTCGTTCACTTACGGCAACAAGGTTGTTGCCTAAACCAGCGCTGTACGCGAGTTCAGTGGCATGAGGAGCAAGGCTGACTACGCGTTGAGCCAGCTGTACTTGTTCTTGAGTCCGTGGTGCTTCTTCTGCAAATGATAAAGGCAGCCATAAGCTGGAAGACAAAATAGTAAGGCTTGTAACAAGTGCTGAAGGTTTCACTCTAAATCCCTTGGTGAATAAATAGTAAGGCTAGGCTTTGTAAAAATATCCAGATAGCGATGCGACCAAAGAGTAGTTTCTGAACCTGAGATAGATGCAGAGCTGACGGTGCGATTCTTCCGCCTAATTTTGCGCGAATGGCTTTAGTGTTGTCGTAAATCGCAGGGCCACCTAATGATAACTCCAGCTTGTTGCCAACAGCCGTGATTAACCAGGCTGGGCCGGGTAGTGGCCAAGAGCGACTTTGGACTAGCATCATCTTAAATGTGTGCGTTGCTTTATCACCAAAGACGATCATCAAGGCAAATAAGCGTATTGGTATAAGTTCTAGGATAGCGACGATCTTGATTGCCGTTGAGCCGAAAGGAGAAAACTGCTTGCGACTTGGCGACCAAGCTCGAGCTAACTCGACCACAAGGCGATACATTAACGCAGCGATTCCACCACCAATGGCGTACCAGAACAACACACAAACTACGTTACGAGCGTAACCCATGATTATGGTTTCTGTGGCGGCTTTGCCGAGGCCAAGTGACGAAAGTGATTCGGTTTGACGGTTGACAATCGGAGCCAGTAACTGACGAGCGGCCGCTTTATCTTCTCGGCCAAGTACTTTGATCAGTTGGTTAGCCAGCTTTTCATTATTGCGCCAATCAATCGCGAGTAATAACAGTGCCAATTCAAACAGTTGAGATTGCCAAACCAATGGTTGCAGTGCCAATAGAATAACCAGAGTTGGCAGTACCATTAACCCCCAGGCTAATGTGCCTGAGATTAAACTTTGGGAATAGTTGTGGTTGTTATTGTTATTGTTATTAACCTTGCTTGCTAAAAGCTCAGCAAACTTATGCCATAAGGTCGTGGGGTGTGCGGCATGGGGGATAGGTAAAATTAAATGAAAAAGCAGTGCTCCCCACATCACAAGGAGCACGCCATTTGCAAATACCTGATCAAACAGTGTTTGCATGTCTAGTCGCTTACTTTAGTAGGGCAACCATCTTGATAACCATTTCAGAAGAGCTTTGCGCTGCTAGTGGCAGGAACTCTTCGAAGCTCATTGGTGATTCTTTGTCTGCAACATCAGAGATTGCACGAACAACCACGAATGGTACTTGGAATTGGTGACAAGCTTGAGCGATAGCCGATGCTTCCATCTCTACAGCAACAACAGATGGGAAGTGCTTGCGGATGAACTCTTGGCGTTCTGCTGTGCAAACAAATGCGTCGCCAGTACAGATAAGACCGCGAACGGCATGCTTGTCTTCCATTTGTGCTAGTGCTTGTTCAGCAACAGCCATCAGTTTGTCGTCAGCTTTGAACGCTGCAGGTTGACCTGCCATTTGGCCGATTTCGTAACCGAAAGCTGTAACGTCTGCATCGTGGTGTCGAACTTCAGTTGAGATAACCACATCGCCAAGGTTCAGTGTTGAATCAAAACCGCCAGCAGAGCCCGTGTTCAGAACGGCATCTGGTTGGTATTCGCTTAGTAGGATTGAAGTACCAACAGCCGCTGCTACTTTACCAATGCCAGATTGAAGCAAAACAACGTCAACACCATTTAGCTGACCAGAGAAAAAGGTACAACCGCCTTTATTAACTTCAGTAATGTCTGAAATTGCTGCTTTTAGGATCGCAACTTCTTGCTCCATTGCGCCAATGATGCCGATTTTCATGTGTAGTCTCTTAATAAATAATATTTAAACAGTAGAGCGAAATTGTAGCATGGATAAGAAGTGTCGAGCGACTGCCCAGAGGCACTTCTCATCCGAATAGTAGCGATTTATCTGCGTATTCTTTTATCTATTTGATTAGGCCTTCGCTTTTCAAGCTAGCACGAAGTTGTTCAGCTCGTTTTCGGTTTACGCCAAAATCAGAATGGCCAGTACGAGACTCTGAACGCACGATCAGTTTGCCATCCGTGATTTTAAGTTCTAAGTCATCGACAAAACGCATGATGCGCGAAGTACATTCAACACGCAGATAATCTTCTGTTTTACTCGCGGTTTTTGATCCCGGTAAGGTTAGCGCAACCTGCTCAATCGCATCTAAGCTCGCTGAATCTGACAACTCAAACGCGGCCAATGCATGTTGCTCACGATCATCTTGAGTTGATACGCAGTTTGGTTTGTCTCCACAAGGTGATGAAGTTCTGTCTTTCATGTCCGTGATTCCTTGGCTGCAAGCGGTTAACGTTAAAAGTGATAACGAGAGGAGAGCTGCTTTTTTCATAATGTTTCCTATGGCGTTGTTTTAATTTTAGTTATAGGTATTGGCTTGTTTGCGATTGTTTTACGTATTTTTCGATATGCTTGTGATAAACGTATCTAATTCAAAAAAGGATCCATCATTGGATCCCTTTTTTATAGTAACGACCTGAGTAATAAAGGAAACCTTATACTAGGGCGTGTTGACCTTTCGTGGTTAAATTTTGTTCGAGATAAAAGCGTTTTAATCGCGGCGAGGGGGAAGTAGCCTAGTCACTCTAAGCAAATCTCCCTCAACAAAGAGTAAAACGCTTTTAGCCGAACCCTTCGGGCAGCGTTTGCTGGTCATTTCTACTACGTTATCGGCTTCTCATGTAGGCTAGCTACACATCGACGCCTCTGCCTTGTATAAATGCCCAGCAACTCGCTGCAAAAATCAGCTCGAAAGATCAACACGCCCTGGTCACACTTCTAGGTAATCCAATATCCCTTCTGCGGCTTTACGGCCCTCATCGATAGCGGTTACTACCAAGTCAGATCCTCGAACCGCATCGCCACCTGCAAAGATCTTGCTGTTGGTGGTTTGGTATTGAAACTCTTGTTTACCGGGAGCCTTGATACGACCCCACTGATCGAGTTCCACACCGAAGGGTTCTAGCCATTCCATCGCATGAGGTTGGAAACCAAATGCCATGATCACAGCATCGGCTTCAAGAACATGTTCACTGCCTTCGACAGGCTCTGGGCGACGACGGCCTGCTTCATCAGGTTCACCCAAAGCGGTTTTCACGAATTTAACGCCAACCACATGACCAGCGCTGTTAAGCTCTAAGCCAATAGGTTGGAGGTTGAACTTGAACTTCACACCCTCTTCACGCGCATTCTTCACCTCACGGCGAGAGCCCGGCATATTCGCTTCATCTCGGCGATAAGCACAAACAACATTAGCTGCATGCTGACGAATCGAAGTTCGGACACAGTCCATCGCGGTATCACCACCACCGAGCACAACCACTTTTTTGCCTTTCATGTCGATGAATGGTGTCGGGTTATCCAGTTCCATGACCTTGTAGGTATTGGAAACAAGGAATGGCAGTGCATCATAAACGCCCGGTGCGTCTTCGTTATCTAACCCAGCATGCATGTTTTTATAGGTACCGACACCTAAGAAGACAGCATCGTAGTCATCGACCAGTTGTTGTAGTTGAACGTCTTTACCGACTTCGGTATTCATCTTAAATTCGACACCCATACCACTAAAGATACGGCGACGGTTTTCCATGATGCCTTTCTCTAGTTTGAACGATGGGATACCAAACGTGAGCAGGCCACCGATCTCCGGATAGCGGTCAAATACTACGGCCTTCACACCGTTTCGAACTAAGATATCAGCAGCAGCAAGACCTGCGGGGCCTGCACCGATGATTGCGACCTTTTTATCAGTCCATTCGACATGCGACATGTCTGGCTTCCAACCCATCTCAAACGCTTTGTCATTGATATATTTTTCAATGTTGCCGATGGTTACTGCGCCGAAATCGTCGTTGAGGGTACAAGAGCCTTCACACAAACGGTCTTGAGGACAAACTCGTCCGCAAACCTCAGGCAAGCTGTTGGTTTGGTGGGAAAGTTCAGCCGCTTCGATAATGCGCCCTTCATTGGCAAGCTTGAGCCATTGAGGGATGTAGTTGTGGACTGGGCACTTCCATTCACAGTAAGGATTACCACAGTCTAAACAGCGGTCAGCTTGCGCCTTAGCTTGTTGTTTAGTGAAAGGTTCGTAGATCTCTACAAACTCAATCTTACGAATTTTGATTGGTTTCTTCGCTGGATCTACGCGATTCACATCAATAAATTGGTATACATTCTGGCTCATTATTGGCTCCTTCCAATTATTGCGCTTGAACACGAAGTTCAGCAGAGCTGCGGCTTTGATGACCGAGCAAGGTGTTAAGATCCGCCGTCTTTGGCTTCACTAGGTAGAACTTCGGAATCCATTCATCAAAGTTCGCCAGAATAGCTTCAGCGTGTACTGAGCCAGTCTCTTCTAAGTGTTCTGCAATTAAGCCACGCAGATGTTCTTGGTGGATAAATAGATCAGACAGAGAAAGTGCCTCGACCGACTCGTTATTTACTCGACCTTGGAAGTCTTCGTTCTTATCCATGACATAAGCAAAACCACCTGTCATACCGGCGCCGAAGTTGACGCCAGTTGCGCCAAGAATGGCAACAATACCGCCGGTCATGTATTCACAGGCGTTGTCACCAGCGCCTTCAATCACAGCAACCGTACCTGAGTTACGTACGCCAAATCGTTCGCCAGCCGTACCAGCTGCAAACAGCTTGCCTCCAGTTGCGCCATACAGACAGGTGTTGCCTATGATGGTCGCTTCGTTACAAGTAAATGCGGTGCCTTGGTGAGGCTTGATAACCACTTTGCCGCCAGCCATGCCTTTGCCAACATAGTCATTGGCATCGCCTGTTAGGTAAAGCTCAACGCCGCCTGCGTTCCAAACCGCAAAAGATTGGCCTGCTGTACCGTCGAGATATAACTTGATTGGTGAACCTGCCATCCCTTGGTTGCCGTATCGCTTAGCAATTTCACCAGAGATACGAGCACCAATCGAGCGGTCTGTGTTGATCACGTTGTAGTAAAGGCTGGTGGATTGACGTTTCTCAATTGCATCGAGTGCATCATCCAGAATCTGCTGGTTGAGCTGAGCTTTATCAAATGGTGCGTTTGGCTCGGTCCAAAACAGTGGGTGACCTTCTGGAGATACCGGAGCTTCGAGTATTGAAGAGAGATCGAGCTTGTTCTGTTTCGCGGTGAGGCCTTGAACGGCTTCAAGTAAGTCAGTACGACCAATCAGGTCCGTTAGTTTTTCTACGCCGAGTTCTGCAAGGTATTGGCGAACTTCATCGGCTAGGCCTGTAAAGTAGTTCACTACCATGTCTGGCAGGCCTTTGAAGTATTCGCGGCGTAGTGTTTCATCTTGAGTCGCAACACCCGTCGCACAGTTGTTTAGGTGACAAATTCGTAAGAACTTACAACCCATTGCGACCATTGGCGCGGTACCAAAACCAAAGCTTTCTGCACCGAGAATCGCACCTTTAATCACATCAAGGCCAGTTTTTAAACCACCATCGACTTGCAGGCGGATCTTATGACGAAGCCCGTTAGCAACCAGTGCTTGTTGAGTTTCTGCTAAGCCAAGCTCCCAAGGGCAACCTGCGTATTTTACCGAGGTTAGAGGGCTTGCCGCGGTACCGCCATCGTAGCCAGAAATGGTGATCAGATCGGCATAGGCTTTCGCTACACCAGTTGCAATCGTGCCTACACCCGGTTCCGATACTAACTTTACTGAAACCAAGGCTTTAGGGTTCACTTGTTTAAGGTCGAAAATCAGCTGCGCTAGATCCTCGATAGAATAAATATCGTGATGTGGAGGAGGGGAGATCAGTGTCACCCCTTGAACTGAATATCTCAGCTTAGCGATTTCTGCGGTAACTTTATGGCCGGGCAGTTGACCACCTTCTCCAGGCTTCGCACCTTGCGCGACCTTGATCTGCAAAACATCCGCATTGGTTAAGTAATGTGGCGTCACACCAAAACGACCGGAAGCTATCTGCTTGATACGAGAGTTACGGTCAGTACCAAAGCGTCGAGGGTCTTCACCACCTTCACCAGAGTTTGAGTAACCACCCAAGCGGTTCATCGCCATTGCTAATGCTTCATGCGCTTCTGGGCTCAAAGCACCGATCGACATTGCCGCAGAGTCGAAGCGTTTAAACAGATCGCTGTTAGGCTCGACTTGCTCTAGTGGTAGAGGCTGAGCTGCTTTTTTGAGGCTCATTAAGTCGCGTAACATCGCAGCTGGACGAGCATTTACTTGCTTAGCAAAAGAGAGATAATCCGATGTCTCACCTGTTTTTACTGCAGTTTGCAGAGTGCCAACCACATCAGGGTTATAGGCGTGATATTCGCCGCCGTGTACGTATTTGAGTAAACCACCGTGCTCGATTGGCTTACGCTTAGTCCAGGCTTTACGCGATAAGTTATAGATATCTTGTTGGAAATCGCTAAAGCTTGCGCCTTGGATTCGAGTGGTAACTCCGCGGAAACAGAGCTCAACAACATCGGAATGAAGGCCAACGGCTTCGAAAAGCTGTGAACAGCGATAAGAGGCAATGGTTGAAATTCCCATCTTCGACATGATCTTGTACAGACCTTTGTTGATGCCGTTTTGGTAATTTTGCATTGCGGCACGATAATCTTTATCTAAAGAGCCATCATCCAACATTTTACCTAACGCTTCATAAGCGAGGTATGGGTAAACCGCGGTTGCACCGAAGCCAAGCAGCACAGCAAATTGGTGTGGGTCGCGCGCAGTTGCTGTCTCAACAACGATGTTGGCATCACAACGCAGGTTGGTATCAGCAAGCCTTGTTTGCACCGCACCAACCAACATGGCTGCAGGGATCGGTAGTTTTCCTTTCTCTAAACCTTTGTCCGACAGCACAACTAAAACCGCACCTTCGCTGACTTCTTGTTCGGCGCTATCACATACTGCTTTGATTGCTTGTTCTAGATCTTGGTTATTCGGGTCGTAGTGCATGCTGAGAATGACATGACGATAATGTTTTTGACTCAACTGCAGAAGCTGCTGCATGTCTGAGTAAAGCAGTACTGGTGAATCAAACGTGACACGATAGGCGTGACCGTCTGTTTCACAGAACACGTTCATCTCTTTCCCAATACTGGTCGCCAAAGACATCACGTGTTTTTCACGCAATGGATCAATCGGTGGGTTGGTGACTTGTGCAAACTTTTGACGGAAGTAATCAGTGACCAAGCGTTCTTTTGAAGAGAGCACAGCCATTGGCGTGTCGTCGCCCATTGAGCCTACTGCTTCTTGCCCCATATCACCAAGCACACGCAGCACTTGGTCGGACTCTTCGTTGCTCATCGCAAACTGTTTTTGGTAGGTCTTGAGCGTGTCATCGTCAAAGCTGCGCTTACCGACTTGCTCATCGGGCAGATCGGAAAACGGTGTGAGTTTGTGAACGTTCTTTTCCATCCACTCTTTATAAGGATGGCGACCTTTAAGGTCATTGTCGATCTCGTTAGATTGCCACAATTTACCGCGGCGCGTATCTATGACGAGCAATTCACCTGGGCCGACACGCCCTTTCTCTGCCACTTCATCTGGCGCGTAGTTCCAGATACCGACCTCAGATGCCAAGGTGATCAGGTTGTCTTTGGTGATGACATAACGCGCAGGACGCAGGCCATTTCTATCGAGGTTACACGCAGCGTAACGACCATCAGAAAGTACGATACCTGCAGGGCCATCCCACGGTTCCATGTGCTTGGAGTTGAAGTCGTAGAATGCACGTAGATCTGGGTCCATATCTGGGTGGTTTTGCCAAGCGGGCGGCACAAGCATGCGCATCGCTCGGAACACATCCATACCACCGGCAAGGAACAGGTCGAGCATGTTATCTAGGCTTGATGAATCTGAGCCTGTCTCATTCACAAAGGGTGCGGCGGTTTGTAAATCTGGCAGCAACGGCGAAGAGAATTTATAGGCACGAGCCTTAGCCCATTGTCGGTTACCTTCAATGGTATTGATCTCACCATTGTGCGCTAAATAGCGGAATGGTTGAGCCAGTGGCCAACGTGGCTGAGTATTGGTTGAGAAACGCTGGTGGAACAGACATATCGCCGATTCCATGCGTAAGTCTGCAAGATCGAGGTAAAATCGCGGAAGATCGGCCGGCATACACAGACCTTTGTAAACCATGACTTGTGTCGAAAGGCTACAAATATAGAAATCTTTGTCTTCGGTGATCTGTTTTTCAATTCTGCGACGAGCGATATAAAGGCGTCGTTCAATATCGCGTTCACGCCAACCCGCGGGGGCCGAGATAAACACTTGCTGAATATTGGGAACTGAATCTTTGGCAATCGGACCTAATACGTCGGTGTTGGTCGGTACTACGCGCCAACCTGCAACCGTTAAGGTCTCTTGAGCGAGCTCTTTATTGACGATGTCTTGCGCGGATTGCGCTTTGATTGGATCTTGGCTGAAGAAAATCATGCCGACAGCGTATTGCTTGCCGAGCTTGAAGTTATTCTCTTCAGCAATAATTCTGAGATAAGAGTCAGGCTTCTGTAGTAATAAGCCACAGCCATCCCCGGTTTTACCATCCGCAGCGATACCACCACGGTGTGTCATGCGATCGAGGGCTGAAATAGCAGTTCTTACCAACTTATGACTAGGTTGGCCTTCCATTTGCGCTATTAAACCAAATCCACAGTTGTCTTTTTCAAGACTAGGATCATATAGAGCCATTGCAATTCTCCCTTTTGCTTCTCTGTCATCCAGACAGTAAATGACTAACTATTCATATACTTGTTGTTTTTTATAAACTGATAGTTTGCTTTAGCCAGTTAAAACGTTATTGGTTGTGTTAACAAAACCGATTGATTTTATTTTCATCAGCTTTACAACGTATAGCTAATTGTGTTTAAGGTCAAGTTCATGGTTAATTATCATGCATAAACGCGATTAGCCACTTAATAATCTAAAATAGTCGATGGATATCAATGAGATACATAAGGTGAATGTTAACGAGATTTAACATATACAACAGGATGATTTTGAAAACGCCAAAGGCCAGATAGAAAAAAGGCTAGCATCGAGTGCTAGCCAAATATAAAAGTTAGGAAGGGTATTGCTTTTCCTCTAGGCTAACGTAATTGACGTTAGCCCGAGAAATATTATGCGGAAAGCATGAGTGAATCAGCTTTCGCTTCTAAGTTTGAGTTACCCATTAAGAAGTCATCAATCGCAATTGCACATTCACGACCTTCATTAATACAACGTACAACTAGAGATTGACCAGTACGCATATCACCAGCAGCGAAAACGCCTTTCTGGTTCGTTGCAAAACCTTCAGAAGCGACGTTACCGCGCTCGTCCAGTTTAATGTCTAGTTGAGCAAGCACGCCGGTTGGCTCCGGGTGTAAGAAACCCATCGCTAGGAATGCTTGGTCACAAGGAATAACACGCTCTGAGTTTGCTACTTCATCAAAAGTAGGGCGCTCACCAGGAGCTGCGTCTTTCCATACGATGTCTGCGATACGTAGACCCGTCACCTGACCTTGATCGTTACCGATGAACTCTTTGGTTAAGATGTTCCAGTGACGCTCACAACCTTCTTCGTGAGAAGTCGTGGTCTTCATGATCATTGGGTATTGAGGCCATGGCATGTTTGCTGGGCGCTTCTCTGGTGGGATCGGCATGATCTCAACCTGAGTAATGCTCGCTGCTTTGTGACGGTTTGATGTACCCACACAGTCAGAGCCAGTATCACCACCACCGATAACCACAACGTGCTTATCTTTAGCGTGAATCTCTTCTGTTTTAAGATCTAGGTTGTTAGCTCGGCGGTTGTTTTGACCAAGGAACTCCATGGCAAAGTGAACGCCTTTCAACTCACGACCTGGGATTGGCAAGTCACGTGGAACCGTAGAACCACCAGTTAGCAATACCACATCAAACTCTTGGCGTAGTTGCTGAGCGTTAACATCAACACCTATGTGTTGGTTAACTTTAAACTCTACGCCTGCTTCAGCCATTAGGTTGATCTTACGATCAATCACGTCCATACCCAGTTTGAAATCTGGGATACCGAAACGCAGTAGACCGCCAACTTTTTCGTCACGTTCAAATACCGTCACTGAGTGACCAGCGCTGTTTAGCTGCTCGGCTGCGGCTAGACCTGCAGGTCCAGAGCCAACAATCGCTACGGTTTTACCCGTGCGAGAGCGAGGTGTTTTTGGTTTTGCGTACCCTTCACGGTACGCAGTTTCTACAATCGTTTTCTCGATATTACAGATAGTGATTGGGTCTTGGTTGATACCAAGAACACAGGCACTTTCACAAGGAGCAGGACAAACACGACCGGTAAACTCAGGGAAGTTATTGGTAGAGCTTAGGATGTTCCAAGCCTCTTCCCAGCTGTCACGGTAAACCGCGTCATTGAATTCTGGGATGATGTTACCAATTGGACAACCGCTGTGACAGAAAGGTACGCCACAGTCCATACAACGAGATGCTTGAGTATTGATCTTGTCACCAAACTCTTCGTTAAGTACGAACTCTTTGTTGTCTTCGATACGAACCGATGGGTCGAGCTTCTTTGGAAGCTCGCGACCGTGTTCTAAAAATCCAGTAGGCTTACCCATTATACTGCCTCCACTTCTTCCGTTTGTGCCTGTTGTGCTTCAGCTTTACGCTTCTCAAGAACTGCTTTGTAGTCGCGTGGCATAACTTTAATCAGTGATGCAACACTTGCTTCAAAGTTGTCTAGGAAAGACTGAGCAACTTCACTTCCTGTGAATTCAACGTGCTTGGTTAGCATATCTAGTAGAAGATCTTTATCTTCTTGTTCAATTGGATCTAGGTCTACAAGTTCTGGGTTAAGCTTGGTTTCGAAGTCACCTGCTTTGTCCCAAACATAAGCGACACCGCCACTCATACCCGCAGCAAAGTTACGACCTGTTGAGCCAAGGATAACGGCAACACCGCCAGTCATGTATTCACAACCGTGGTCACCAACGCCCTCAACAACAACCTTCGCACCTGAGTTACGAACACAGAAACGTTCACCAGCCATACCGCGAATGAAAGATTCACCTGAGGTTGCACCGTAGAAACATACGTTACCAACCACGATATTATCTTCAGCAACGATAGAAGACTTCGCATCTGGGTACAGAACCAAAGTACCGCCAGACAGACCTTTACCCCAGTAATCGTTCGCGTCGCCTTCTACTTCGAACTTAACGCCTTTCGCAAGGAACGCACCGAAAGATTGGCCAGCACTACCGTGGAACTTAACGTTCATTGGTTGTGGTAAACCTTGGTCTTTGTAAACCTTCGAGATTTCGTTCGACAGCATGGTACCCGCTGAGCGGTCCGTGTTGATGATTGGGAAAGTCGCATTTACAGCTTCACCTTTCTCAAGCGCTGGAATTGCCGCTTGAATCAACTTGCGGTCTAGAACGTCTTCTAGGTTGTGGTTTTGTTGTGTCTGGTTGTAGATACCATCTTCTTCACGAGCCTGCTCAATGTGCAGTACAGGTGTTAGATCTAGGTTCTTGTACTTCCAGTGGCCGATGTCGTCACGAACTTTAAGTTTGTGCGATTGACCTACCATCTCATCGATAGAGCGGAAGCCAAGTTCAGCCATTACTTCACGTAGACCTTCAGCCATGTATTGGAAGAAAGTCACTACGTCTTCTACGCGGCCGTCGAAACGCTCACGCAGAGTTTTGTTTTGTGTTGCGATACCTACAGGACAGGTATTCTTGTGACACTTACGCATCATGATACAGCCTTCAACAACCAATGCTGCTGTTGCTACGCCCCATTCTTCCGCGCCAAGTAACGTTGCTACTGCAAGGTCACGTGGTGTTTTCATCTGACCATCAGATTGAACAACGATACGGTTACGTAGGCCGTTTTTCAGTAGTGTTTGGTGCGTTTCCGCTAGACCCAGCTCCCAAGGCAGACCGGTATGACGGATAGAAGACATCGGAGATGCACCCGTACCACCATCAAAACCTGCGATAAGTACCACGTCAGCTTTCGCTTTCGCTACACCCGATGCAATCGTACCTACGCCAGCTTCTGATACTAGCTTCACGTTGACACGACCGTTACGGTTCGCGTTTTTCAGATCGTAGATCAGCTGAGCCAAATCTTCGATTGAGTAGATATCGTGGTGTGGCGGTGGCGAGATAAGACCTACGCCCGGAGTCGAGTGACGCGTTGCGCCGATCCAGTCATCAACCTTATCACCAGGTAGTTGACCACCTTCGCCCGGTTTCGCACCTTGAGCCATCTTGATTTGTAGCTCATCAGCGTTAGATAGGTAGTAAGACGTTACACCAAAGCGACCAGAAGCCACCTGTTTGATTGCTGAACGTTCCCAGTCGCCGTTTTCTTTACGTTCGAAACGTGCTGGATCTTCACCACCTTCACCTGAGTTTGATTTCGCGCCAATGCGGTTCATCGCAACAGCCAGTGTTGAGTGAGCCTCATGCGAGATTGAACCAAAGCTCATTGCGCCGGTTGCGAAACGCTTAAGAATGTTCTCGATTGGTTCTACTTCTGCTAGAGGAATAGAGCCTGCAGGGTTCTTGATGAAGTCCAGTTGGCTACGTAGCGTTGCTGCGTTGTCGCCTTGGTCATCAACTGCTTTTGCGTACTTCTTGAACTGACCGTAATCTTTGTTACGCGTCGATTCTTGAAGTAGAGAAATCGTTTCTGGGTTGAATAAGTGTTTCTCACCACGTTGTTTCCACTGGTAAACACCACCAACATCAAGGATCTGAGCTGGAATTTCACGAGCTGGGTAACCAACACGGTGACGAACCAATACTTCTCGCGCGATATCGTCGATCGTTAGACCTTGGATACGAGAAACAGTACCTGTGAAGTATTTTTCAACCACTGATTTGCTAACACCAAGTGCTTCAAAGATTTGTGCACCGTGGTAAGACTGCAGCGTAGAGATCCCCATCTTAGAGAAGATCTTAAGTAGACCGCCGTTAACACCTTTACGGTAGTTATCGAATAACTCACGTGGGTGTACGTTTGGATCTAGCTTCTTAGTACGTTGCAGTTCAACAATCGTTTCAATAACTAGGTATGGGTTAACTGCGTTTGCACCATAACCGATAAGCGTTGCAAAGTGGTGTGTCTCACGAGCGTCGCCCGTTTCAACAACGATGTCACACTTAGCACGTAGACCTTTACGGATTAGGTGGTGGTGAACCGCGCCAACCGCCAGCATTGCTGGAATAGCGGCATGGTTAGAGTTAACCGCACGGTCTGTCAGTAGGATGATAGAGTAGCCATCAATCACTGCGTCTTCTGCGTATTGGCAGATACGCTTAAGTGCGCGCTCTAACTTACCTTGGTCGCCATTTGCTTGGAATACGATATCCAGCGTCTTCGCCTGAAGGTGCTCGTTATCGATTGCACGCAGTTTTTCTAACTCAGAGTTAGACAGTACTGGAGACTCAAGTTCTACTTTTTGACAGTGCTCAGGTGTTTCAGCAAGTAAGTTCTGGTCTTTACCTAGGTAAGTGTTCAGAGACATAACCATGCGCTCACGAATCGGGTCGATCGGCGGGTTAGTTACTTGTGCAAACAACTGTTTGAAGTAGTTTGAAAGGTGCTGCGATTGGTGAGAAAGAATCGCTAGCGGCCAGTCAGCACCCATTGCAGAAAGTGGCTCGTAGCCTGTTTTCGCAAGAGGTAGAATGATTTCGTTTACTTCTTCAGAACTCACGCCAAACGATTGTTGTTTGTGTAGTAGTTTCTCTGGAGAAGGTTGGCTAAATTCGTTGCTCGCATCCGGTAGCTTTTTCAGGCTCAGAAGGTTCTCTTCAACCCACTTTTCGTAAGGTTGTGCTTTAGCAATGCTGTCTTTCACTTCTTCATCAGAAATGATGCGGCCTTGCTCAAGGTCAGCAACGAAGATACGACCTGGTTGTAGACGACCACGGTACTCAACGTTTTCAGGTGCAATCTCGACAACACCAGACTCAGACGCCATTACTAGGAAGTCGTCTTTAGTTACTGTGTAGCGAGAAGGACGCAGACCGTTACGGTCAAGTGTTGCACCTACTTGAACACCATCGGTGAAACATACTGATGCTGGGCCATCCCATGGTTCCATTACGTTCGCGTGGTACTGGTAGAACGCACGACGAGTTGGATCCATGTTTTTGTTTTCTTGCCATGCTTCCGGGATCATCATCATCAACGCGTGTGGCAGAGTACGACCTGAAAGAACAAGTAGCTCAAGTGCCATATCGAAGTTTGATGAATCCGAACTACCTTCCTGACAGATAGGAAGCAGCATGTCGATTTCAGCTTGTGTAAACAGATCCGATTCTAGGATTGCTTCACGTGCTTTCATCCAGTTCAGGTTGCCGCGAACCGTATTGATTTCGCCATTGTGCGCGATGTAACGGAAAGGCTGAGCTAGACGCCAACGTGGGAATGTATTGGTAGAGAAGCGAGAGTGTACTAGTGCTAGAGCTGTCACCATGGTTGGGTTTTGCAGATCTAGGAAGTACTGAGGAACTTGTTCAGTTGTTAGCTGACCTTTGTACACCAATGTCTTGTAAGACATAGAGTTGATGTAGAAGTCATCACCGATATTTGAAACGCTTTCTAGGCATACACGAACCGTGTAGTTACGTAGAACATACAGTTTACGCTCAAGCTCTTCTGGTGTGATACCAGGGCCGCCAGAAATAAATACGTGTTCAAATTGAGGTTCAGTGCTTAGTGGGTCAGCACCAATCATTGAATTGTCCGTTGGAAGTTCACGGTAACCGATAACTTCTAACTCAAGGCGTTGTGCATTGCGTTCTAGAATGTCACGACACTGTGCACGTTTGTGTTCATCTTTAGGGAAAAGTACAACACCAACACCATATTTTTCAAAAGATGGCAGCTTAATTCCAAGCTTTACGGCTTCTTCTAGTAAGAATTCGTGCGGCTTCTGTAGCAGGATACCTGCACCATCACCAGAACACGGATCGCAGCCTTGGCCGCCACGGTGTTCCATACGTGCAAGCATATCGAGTGCTTGAGTTACTACATCATGAGATTTGCGATTCTTTAGATGCGCAACAAAACCGATACCACAAGCGTCATGCTCCAATTCAGGAGTATACAGACCCTGTGAGTTCTGCTCTTGATCTACCATAGATACATCCTTCCAGTTAAATCTAGGCGCAACTTATTTGTATAAAGTCAGCCTTGTCCTTTTATATTTATGGGTCTAAACCTGCCTATGCTGGCGGTTTGAATCCTTTCCGTATCTCGCAGGAAAAGTATTGCGAGAAAAACAATCCTTAGTGATACCTGTTTGTTTTTAACCACAAACTAGTGGTTTATATAGGTGGGAGTTAGATATCACCGACTTATTAGCAAGTTTTCGTTGTAAGTAAATACTCAAAAATAGCCAATATGTGTAAGTATCCTACAATTTTGTCTAGGCGAATTGCAATGAAAGTTGACCCATGTAGACCATTTTTTTCGTTTTATTTTGAATTTAATGCCTAACAAATGTGCAACATTAGGCAAATAGAGCCGATTTTTTGCATGTTTATTGATATTTGTTAGGTTGCTCGCAAAAAGCCTTGAGTAAACTAATTGGTCGAATTTTGCAGGGATGTAATTTTTTTTCAAAAAAGACTGATATTCATTCTTATTTACTTGAGTGCTTTGAAAATATGCAATTACACGAGTTGGTCAATACTATCGGCCAAGACCTTCAACGCCGTTATGGCGAGAAGGTTCACAAGCTGACGCTTCATGGTGGTTTCAGCTGCCCAAACCGAGACGGGACAATTGGCCGTGGAGGTTGCACGTTTTGTAACGTGGCTTCCTTTGCCGATGAACAAACTCAAATTCAAAGTATTGCTGACCAGCTAAAAGATCGTGCGGGTGAGATTGCTCGTGCCAAGAAGTACCTGGCTTACTTTCAGGCGTACACCAGCACTTATGCTGAGGTGCAAGTGCTCAAGAATATGTATGAAGAGGCGCTAAAAGCACCCGGTGCAGAGATCGTCGGCCTTTGTGTTGGTACGCGACCAGACTGTGTGCCTGATGCGGTGTTGGATCTGTTAGCGGGCTACGTTAAACAAGGCTATGAGATTTGGCTCGAGCTTGGCCTGCAAACCGCCAATGATAAAACCCTCAAGCGAATTAACCGCGGCCACGATTTTGCGGTGTATGAAACGATCACCCAACGCGCACGCGCTTTAGGTATCAAGGTGTGTACTCACCTGATTGTTGGTCTACCAAAAGAAACTAAAGCGGATAACCTTGAAACCTTAGACAAGGTATTAGCCGTTGGCACCGATGGTATTAAGCTGCACGGCCTTCATATAGTAGAGGGCAGTACCATGGCTAAGGCGTGGAAGGCAGGAAAGCTAGAAGCCCCAAGCCTTGAAGAGTACATCGATATCGCGAGTGAGATCATTCAACGCACGCCTGCGGACGTGGTTTATCACCGTGTTTCTTCAGCGGCGAGACGCCCAACCTTACTTTCTCCTTTATGGTGTGAGAACCGCTGGTTAGCGATGACTGAAATAGGTCGTTCGTTGGATAAAACCGGTGCTCAAGGCATCAAAACGGGCTCTGCATTCGAGTACACGTTGCCTGTTTTAAACACGGCCAATTAATAGAAATGGGTGACTGTAGGTAACAGCAGATAAAACCAATAAATAGTGGTAACATTTCCCTAACAGATTTTATGGTATAGATTGAGAGTAAATGGAACTGGTAATGACTTGGTTGTGGGACAGGGCGTATGGCTACGGTATTTATATCGTTGTTGTATTGCTGATTGCTCTCATCTGCTGGCATCTCTATTCTCGTTATCAGTCGCATATCGAAACGCTTCTACTTGCTACCCCGTCGCCACTCTACTTTGTTGATGTTCGAAGTGGCGAAATACTCTATGCCAATCGCCAAGCCATGCAGTTGCTTGGTATCCGCCAAATCGGTGTTAATTTTCGCTTTCCTACTGTGGAAAGCGAGAACAGCTTTCGTCACTACTTAACCAACCACATCAACTCTCGAGCCTTCGAGCAGGTCTCCCTGTGGGCGCTTTCTGAATTTGAGTCGTTCAAGATCAACTTGATCGGTCGTAAGATCCATTTTAGAAATAAGCAGGCTTGGATGATTCACGCCTCACCTTATAAAAACACTAACGAAGAACTGTCCCAAGAAGTTCGAGAACTGAATGTTGCTCGTACCGCTTTGGATTCTTTGTCTGAGCTGATCTACGTGAAAGATCAGAAAGGTCAGTTAGTGACGAGTAATCGCTCGTTTAAAAAGTTTTGGCATGGTCGTGCTGAAGAGGGCACCCTGAGTGTTTCTGGTGGAGTATTAAAAGGTCGTGTAAGTGAACGCTCTTGGACTACAGATCAAGATGGAAAAAGCTGCTTGCTTGAAACCTACCAAAGTGTGCTGCTTTCCCAAGATGGAGAAACCATCGGCACGCTCTCTATTAGTCATGATGTGACCGATTGGCATGACATGCAGCAGAAACTGCGTGGCGAGATGGAGAAGCGAAAAGATACCGAAGTGGCACTTGCGCAGCGTGACACCATCTTGCAAAACCTCCTGGAGGCCAGCCCAGACTCGATTGGTATCTTTAATGAAAACATGGTTTATCAAGCGTGTAATAAACCATTTGTGGCTGCGCTGGGTATCTCTGAAGTCAGTGACTTGATCGGTAAACGTTTACAAGATGTGGTGCCACATAGCATCTATACGCGAATATCAGAAACCGATCATCAAGTGCTTCATCAAAGTAAATCACTGCGTTATATCGACAAAGTGGTCTCAAGTGATGGAACATTTACTTGGTATGATGTAGTCAAATCACCGTTTAGAGATCCAGCATCGAGCACTAATGGTGTGTTGATCATGGCGCGTGATATTACAGAGCGTTATCTAGCAGAACAAAAGCTTGAAGAAGCCAACCTTGAACTTGAACGCCTCAGCTTTATGGATAGCCTGACTAAAGTGTCTAACCGACGTCGTTTCGATGAACAGCTCTCTACACTGTGGCATTATCATGTGCGTGAGAAGCTGCCACTGACGATCATGCTATGTGATATCGACTTCTTTAAAGGCTACAACGACTTTTACGGACACCAACAAGGCGATGATGCTTTGATTCAGGTTTCTCAGGCATTTAAGCAGGTGTTGAATCGTTCATCTGATTGTGTGGCTCGTTATGGTGGTGAAGAGTTCGGCTTTATTCTGCCAAATACAACGACCGAAGGTGCTCAGCTGGTGGCGCAGCGTATTCATGATGAAGTCCTAAAATTGGAACTTGCGCATGAGAAGTCGACAGTCTCTGAATTCATCACGGTGAGTATTGGTATTATCTCTTACATTCCTACACCTGATGATGAAATGGAATCGGCTGTTGCCTTGGCTGATAGTGCGTTGTATCAAGCGAAATCAGACGGTCGCAACCGTTCAATGGTGCATCCATACTCAATTCGCTAACGCTATAAAATTGGCAATTTGATTATCCCCGGCTATTTTTGCTTAGTTAGTATTTGTATTGGTTAATTAACCTTCGAAATTACCGCTGAACACTTGCTGCGTGTGATGTAGCTAGCTTACCTCCCATCTTCAAACAGGGTAGAATGTTGCTAGTCTTATCGCATGGAGCGCTAAATGAAACCCATGAAAAATCTTGCCCAGTATTACGTGGATCTACTCGTAAAACTGGGGATTGTCCGCTTTTCTATCTTACTCGCCCTAGCGCTTGTTGCCCTCGCTGTTGTTGTGCAAGTCGGTATCACCCTTGCACTCAAAGGCAATGTTGATGACATCGACATTGTCCGTTCAGTTTTCTTCGGTTTAGTGATCACGCCTTGGGCGGTTTATTTTCTGTCAGTGGTCGTGGACCAGTTGGAAGAATCACGTCAAAGGTTAGCGAAATTGGTCTCTAAACTTGGCGACATGCGTGAGCGAGACCAAGAACTCAACAATAAAATGCAGCTCAATATCGAGAAGCTTAATCAAGAAATTGAAGAGCGTGAAAAAGCGGAAGAAGCGCGCGCAGAAGCAATGCAAGATCTCGAAAACGAGGTGTTCCAGCGCGAGCGTACTCAGCTTGAACTCGCAGAACGTACTGCACTGTTACGCTCGTTTATCGATGCCTCGCCTGACCTTATTTACTACCGTAATGAAGATGGTGTGTTCTCTGGTTGTAACCGTGCGGTTGAAGAGCTCACTGGTAAAATAGAAAAAGAGCTAGTTGGTTTAACTCCTTGGGATGTTTACAGTAAAGAGGTCGCTCAGCAAGTTGTTGAAACCGATAAGAAAGTATTTGCTGACAACCAAGCACTGACTTATGACCAATGGCTTGAATACCCAGATGGCCGCAAGAGTTACTTCGAACTGCGTAAAGTGCCTTTCTACAGCAAAGATGGTCGTCACTTGGGCTTGGTTGGTTTTGGCCGCGATATTACTGAACGTAAAGAGCATCAAGAGTCGTTAGAAAAAGCCAGCCGCGATAAGACCACCTTTATCTCAACTATTAGCCACGAGTTAAGAACGCCGCTCAACGGCATCATTGGCTTGAGCCGCATGCTGCTTGATAGCCAACTGACCACCGAACAGCGCAAGCAGATGCAAACCATCAAGGTGAGCGCGGTGACACTGGGTAATATCTTCAACGATATTATTGATATGGATAAGTTCGACCGCCGTAAGCTTGAACTCTTCCCTACGCCTATTAACTTTGAAGATTTCGTTGTCGAGATCGAAAGTATCTCTGCGTTGATGGCTGAGCAGAAAGGGTTAAGGTTCGATCTAGAAAGATTGTCTGATCTTCCAGCTGCTGTTGAGGTGGATGGTACTCGTCTTAGACAGGTACTGTGGAACCTTGTTAGTAACGCGATGAAGTTCACCAAAGATGGTGGAGTGGTGATGACAGTCAGCGCCGACATTGATGGTGACTTTGCCAACATTACGATGGAAGTGGAAGATACTGGTATTGGTATCCCTGAAAGTGAAATCGAGAAGATCTTCGCGATGTACTATCAGGTGAAATCGGGCACGGACAACTTGCACGCTGTCGGCACGGGTATTGGTCTCGCTGTCTCTCAACAGCTAATTAATATGATGGATGGCCACATTGAAGTCATCAGTGAAGAGGGCTTTGGCAGTACCTTTACGGTTTCGATTCGAGTTCCAGTGAATCACGATACTCAGGCTCTGATCAAAACGCCAAGAAAACAGTCGAATCTTAAGATCTTTATGGTCGAAGACATTGAACTCAATATCACAGTGGCTCGCTCTCTACTTGAAAGCCTTGGCCATGAAGTGACAGTCGTGATGACGGGTAAAGAGGCGCAAATTGCTTTCAATCCTGAAGACTATGATTTGGTGTTGTTGGATATCCAACTGCCAGATATGACGGGTTTCGATATTGCTCAATACTACCGCGAGAAATACAGCCAGCTACCGCCTTTGGTGGCGTTAACTGCGAACGTATTAAACAACAAGCAAGAGTACTTCCAGAAAGGCATGGACGAAGCGATCAGTAAACCTTTGTCGGTTCGAGCTATCCAAGATGTCATCAGTGAACTTATCGAAGATGCACCAGAGGTAATTGAGAAGGTAGCGGGCACCGATAAGGTTGAGAGCATTGATAAAGTCGACGCGAGTAAGCCTTTTCTTTCAGAAATTGATACCACTTTGCTTGATATTGATATGCTAGAGTCTTATGTTGATATTGTTGGACCGAAACCGGTTTTGGATAGCATCGCGATGTTCGAAGATATGATGCCGGAGTATATGGAAATATTGAACTCCAACATGGTCGCGAAAGATAAAGCCAGTATCGTTTCTGAAGCACATAAGATTAAAGGTGCAGCAGGTTCTATTGGCCTGAAACGCATCCAACAAGTTGCCCAGAAAGCTCAATCTCCAGATATGCCTGCGTGGTGGGAGAACATTTCAGATTGGGTTGATGAGATAAATAACGAATACCAGAATGACATTGAAGTCTTAAAGAGTTGGTTAAACCAAAGGTAGAAGAATAATGAAAAAATTAGCATTCGCCGCATGTGTAGTGGCATTAGCGGGTTGTTCTACGCCACAAGTAGAATGGCAGCAAGATAATCAAGTCGAAGTATCTGCAGCAACAGTTACCATGAAAAGCAACCTTTGGCACAACAAGATGCCAACGATTGGCGAGACTCAAGATAAGACCCTGCATGGTTCTATCTACCTAGAGTCAGACTCACAACTGCCAGCAACGCTTGCGGTTGAGAGTGTTACGGTTAAACAGGGTGCAGACACCTTGTTGGTAACGGCTGACGATCTTGATTTAAGAACACACAGTGAAACTCAATGGGAAGTCGCGTTTGTATGGCAGTTAGAAATCGACAGTGATAAGCCTGTTGATGTGGCGGTGGAACTTAAAGATGGCGAAACCGTGAAGTGGCTAGTAGAGAAAGACGTTAAGGTGGATACGGTTTACTAAAACCTTATCCAATTAAGAACAATAAAAAAGGGAGAATGCGTTGGCATTCTCCCTTTTTAATAACTATTGATGACGCTTCTAATGTTCAAAGTACTTACTGGTGAGTAGTGCTAAATGGTCAGAAGCGCGAATCGAATTAGTCTTCTAGGTCACCACAAAAGCGGTAGCCTTCACCGTGAATCGTTGCAATGATTTCTGGCGTACCAGAAACAGATTCAAAGTGCTTACGAATACGACGGATTGTTACGTCTACAGTACGATCGTGTGGCTTAAGCTCACGGCCTGTCATCTTCTTAAGAAGGTCTGCACGTGTTTGGATCTTACCTGGGTTCTCACAGAAGTGAAGTAGAGCACGGAACTCTGAACGAGGTAGCTTGTAGCCTTCGCCATCTGGGCTAACCAGAGAACGACTGTTGATATCTAGTACCCAACCGTTGAACTCATACTTCTCAACGCTACGCTTCTCTTCTTGAACAGAGCTTGTGCTCATTGAACGGTTCAGAAGGTTGCGTGCACGGATAGTCAGTTCACGAGGGTTGAAAGGCTTAGTGATGTAGTCATCAGCGCCGATCTCTAGGCCAAGGATCTTATCAACTTCATTATCACGACCAGTTAAGAACATAAGCGCTACGTTTGCTTGCTCACGTAGTTCACGCGCAAGTAGTAGGCCATTCTTACCTGGAAGGTTGATGTCCATAATTACAAGGTTAACTTGGTTGTCAGATAGCACTTGGTGCATCTCTTCACCGTCGCTAGCCTCAAAAACAGCATATCCCTCTGCTTCAAAAATACTCTTTAGAGTGTTACGAGTTACTTGCTCATCTTCAACGATAAGAATCTGCGGGGTTTGCATTTGGCGGTACCTAAATTTGTGACGAAACTGTGCTAATAGAATAAATTCTAGGCAAAAACATAACATACAGGTAATGTATTTTTGATGATAACTTAAAGTTTTCAAAAAAACACTTACTTCCAGCTATCTGCCTTCCTTGAAGTATTGCCCAATAACGTAGATCCAGTACGCCTTTCAATCATTCTTTTAGTGATTGGAGTGGATTCTATAATGTTAACAGCATGCTAACAACGCGAGAATGTTAATTCCATTCACTTTGTTGATTTACATCAATTGCCGTATCGCAACAAACTTTAATAGTATGGCTACAACTTAACCAATGTTATGGTGACTATTTAGCACCAAAACAAGAATGATTATTCGAGATGCTTCGCACATCTTGCCTGCTAAAGACCGGATTATGAACCAAGGAAGCTGAAAGCTGTCTTAAGAGTCTAGTAGATAAATATGCTCAATCAACCTTTATTGAGTAATAAATTGAGCATAGAACAATGAAAACAAAGGATTAATTTTAATAACATATAAAAGCATAGAGGCTAGCCTGACATAACTGGTAACGCCTTACTCACGGAGGATATATGCACGATATAACACCCGACTTGTGTGATGAGTTTGAAAGCGAAGTCACCCTACTGAACATGCCATTGCAGAACTTCGGCCAACGTGGTGCGTTCTTTGGAAAAATTGTAACAGTTCGTTGTTATCACGATAATTCCAAGGTTCGCGAGGTTTTAGAGACCGACGGCTGTGGCAAAGTGCTTGTCGTTGACGGAAATGGCTCATGCCAGAAGGCGCTGCTTGGCGATCAACTCGCTATTCTCGCGATAGAAAACGGTTGGGAAGGCGTGATTGTAAACGGTGCGGTGCGTGATGTAGGCATGATGTCGCAAATGGACCTTGGCGTTCAGGCGTTAGGTGCATCGCCATTCAAAACAGAGAAACGCGGTGTCGGCCAAGTGAATGTGACACTCTCTATACATAATCAACTGATTCAGCCTGGTGACTATATTTATGCCGATTGGAATGGCGTGTTAATTTCATCTGAGCTGTTAATTGAATCGTAACTGACTCAAATTGAATGCCGTTGATAGATTAGAACGGGGAATGGTTTGTGATGTACTAAAAGTTTGGATCTCAATCCGCACTAATCTGTTAATAAAGAACAAGCTAAAGAGACTAAAAGCGAAACCCTAGTCCCACTTCAACACCTTGCTGCCACTCTTCATAATCAAGGGTGGCATGCAAATCTAGGTTATCTGTTAGTTGCACTCGGCTGGAAACCTCTGCGGCTACCGATTTCTCATTGTCTTCGGTCTCGTCTTTATAGGTGTGTAGAGAACTGTTAAAAGAGACTCTTTCTGAGAACTGATAACTGACACCACTCAAGAATCCACTTTCCTGTTTCAGTGCCGCACTATTGATACGTGTACCGACGTAAAGATCCACATCTGAAAACAAGCTATAAGAGTAGCCACTGTCTATCTTCCAAGTATCGAAGCTTTCACTCGACGCGTTTTGTGTGGAGATAAAGAATTTATGAGAAGAACTATCGATCTGGCTGGGTAGTAGAGGCAAGCTATTCGCTGAACAAACAACAGGCATAGCAAAAGCCAAAAGAATAAGTAATCTCTTCATTTGCCACCCCTGATGTCATTATTATTGTTCTTCGAACGTTATCGTTCAATTAAAGCACAGAACTTGTACGTTCGCTGCACAATCGATATAGCATTTTGTTATGACTATATATGCAATTGATTACTCTTGCCTGTTCAATGAGTAAATCCAGTATCTTAAGTGAAGGTTTATGCAGGGTGTTTTATCCCTTAAATGACGGTTTGCTCTGAAAAGCGGTGCGAATGTAAAAAAAACGCAACTTTTCATTGACGTCCAGTGGTAAAAATTGATACACGTAGAGTAAAGCACAAGCAGAGAATTTGATATGCAGCACGTAAGCCACCTAGTAATGACCACAACCATTATTATTACCGACATTAACATTGTTGGGGCAGGCTGCTAAGTAACGGATTTTAAAAAAAAGGCCTGTATCCAACAAGATACAGGCCTTTTTTTGTACCATTTTTATGACTTATGGAGAAAGGGATGCGCGTTTTAAAGTTTGGAGGTTCATCATTAGCTGATGCAGATCGTTTTTTACGAGCGGCTGATATCATCGCTAATAATGCCCAGCAAGAAGAGCTAGCCGTTGTACTATCGGCTCCAGGAAAAACAACCAATAAGTTGGTTGCTGTAATTGAAGCTGCACTTAAAAATGGTGAAGCAGACGCACAGATTACAGAGATCGAATCCTCATTCGCTGCACTGTTTGCAGATATTCAAACTGTTGTTCCTTCTATTGATGGTTCTGCGTTCCAAGAGCAGGTTGATACTTCTCTTGCTCAGCTAAAACAGTTCGTAAACGGCATTAACCTATTGGGTATGTGCCCGAACCATGTTAATGCTCGCATCATCAGTAAAGGTGAGCGAATCTCAATCCAGTTGATGAAAGCGGTACTTGAAGCGAAAGGCCAACCAGCAAGCCTGATTGACCCAGTTCAATACCTATACGCTAAAGGTGATCACCTTGAAGCTATGGTCGATGTGGACGTTTCAACTCAGAACTTCCGTCAGTCGCCACTGCCTAAAGGTCACGTAAATATCATGCCGGGCTTTACAGCAGGTAACGATAAAGGTGAGCTAGTCACACTTGGCCGTAACGGCTCTGATTATTCAGCTGCAGTTCTAGCGGCATGTCTACGTGCTGATTGCTGTGAGATCTGGACAGATGTAGACGGCGTTTACAACTGTGACCCGCGTTTAGTGGATGATGCTCGTCTTCTTAAGTCTCTTAGCTATCAAGAAGCGATGGAGCTTTCTTACTTCGGTGCTTCGGTTCTACACCCGAAAACCATTGCTCCTATTGCGCAATTCCACATTCCTTGTCTGATCAAAAACAGCTTCAACCCACAAGGCGCAGGTACTTTGATTGGCCAAGACACTGGCGAAGATAACCTAGCAATCAAAGGTATTACGACGCTAAGTGACCTAACCATGGTTAACGTATCAGGCCCAGGCATGAAGGGCATGGTAGGTATGGCGAGTCGTGTATTCGGCGCGATGTCTTCTGCTGGCGTTTCTATTGTCCTTATTACTCAATCTTCTTCTGAGTACAGCATCAGCTTCTGTATTGAATCGGCTGATAAGGTGAAAGCGAAACAAGTGTTGTCAGACGCGTTTGAACTTGAACTTAAAGATGGCCTGTTAGAGCCGGTTGAGTTCATGGATGACGTTGCGATTGTAACGCTGGTGGGTGACGGTATGCGCACTTCACGTGGCGTAGCATCTCAGTTCTTCTCTTCTTTAGCTGAAGTGAACGTCAACATTGTTGCTATTGCTCAAGGTTCTTCAGAGCGCGCTATTTCAGCGGTTATCCCTGAAGACAAAATCTCTGAAGCAATCAAAGCGTGTCACGAGAACCTATTTAACTCTAAGCACTTCCTAGATGTATTCGTTGTGGGTGTCGGCGGTGTTGGTGGCGAGCTTGTTGACCAGATCCAACGTCAGCAAGGCAAACTGGCTGAAAAAGGCATCGTGATTCGCGTATGTGGTTTAGCAAACAGTAAAGGTTTGTTGCTAGACAGCGATGGTCTACCGTTAGAGCAGTGGCGTGACCGTATGTCGAGTGCGACTGAAGAGTTCAGCCTAGCGCGTTTAGCGGCTTTGGTTCAACGTAACCACATCATCAACCCAGTATTGGTTGATTGTACGTCTAGCGAAGGTATTGCGGCGCAGTACGCTGATTTCCTAGCGGCTGGTTTCCACGTAGTAACACCAAACAAGAAAGCAAACACAGCAAGCATGGCTTACTACCATCAGCTTCGTGAAGTTGCACGCAACTCACGTCGTAAGCTGATGTACGAGACAACAGTAGGTGCAGGTCTACCGGTCATCGAAAACCTACAGAACCTTATCTCTGCAGGTGATGAACTTGAGAAGTTCAACGGCATTCTTTCAGGTTCACTGTCTTACATCTTCGGCAAGCTTGATGAAGGTATGACACTGAGCCAGGCAACCAATATTGCAAAAGATAACGGCTTCACTGAACCGGATCCTCGAGATGATCTATCTGGTATGGATGTGGCGCGTAAGTTGCTTATTCTTGCTCGTGAAGCAGGCATGGCGCTTGAACTTGAAGATGTTGAAGTAGACCAAGCTCTGCCACCGGGTTTTGATGATTCAGGTACGGTTGAAGAGTTCATGGCTCGCCTACCAGAAGCGGATGCTTACTTCAAAGAGCAGTCAGCTATCGCAGCAGAAGAAGGTAAAGTACTTCGTTATGTGGGTGAAATCGCTGAAGGTAAGTGTAAGGTTCGTATCGCTGCTGTTGATGGCGACGACCCAATGTTCAAGATTAAAGATGGCGAGAACGCATTAGCATTCTACAGCCGTTACTACCAACCAATCCCTCTAGTACTGCGTGGCTACGGCGCGGGTACTGAAGTAACAGCTGCTGGCGTATTCTCTGATGTGATGCGTACTCTTGGTTGGAAATTAGGAGTTTAAGAATGAGTTCAAGTGATATGGATGTTGTCGTTTATGCTCCTGCATCAATCGGTAATGTCAGTGTAGGGTTTGATGTGCTGGGGGCCGCTGTGTCTCCAGTGGATGGCACGCTGCTAGGTGACCGAGTTATGGTTAAAGCCGGTGATGAACCATTCTCACTTAAAACTGCAGGCAGCTTTGTTTCTAAGCTGCCAACTGAAGCAAAAGAAAACATCGTTTACGACTGCTGGGTGGTGTTCTCGAGAGAGCTTGATAAAAAAGGCGTTACGCTAAAGCCTTTAGAAATGACACTAGAAAAGAACATGCCTATCGGTTCAGGTTTGGGTTCTAGTGCATGTTCAATCGTCGCGGCACTGGATGCGCTAAACCGTTTTCACGGTCAGCCCCTGAATGAAACTGAACTGCTTGCTCTGATGGGTGAAATGGAAGGCAAGATTTCAGGTGGTATCCACTACGATAACGTTGCGCCATGTTACCTTGGTGGTGTGCAGCTCATGCTTGAAGAGCTAGGCATCATCAGCCAAGAAGTACCGTGTTTTGACGACTGGTACTGGGTAATGGCTTATCCGGGTATTAAGGTTTCAACGGCTGAAGCGAGAGAGATCCTACCATCTCAATATCGTCGTCAGGATATTATTGCTCATGGTCGTCACTTAGCGGGCTTTATCCACGCGTGTCATTCAGGTCAACCTGAACTGGCGGCGAAGATGATCAAAGACGTGATCGCTGAACCATATCGTGAGAAACTGCTTCCAGGGTTTGCTGATGCTCGTAAATACGCGCTGTCAGCTGGGGCACTGGCTACTGGTATTTCTGGTAGTGGTCCAACTCTATTTAGCATTTGCAAAGAACAAGATGTCGCCGAGCGTGTTGCACGCTGGTTAGAACAAAATTACGTACAAAATGAAGAAGGATTCGTTCACGTTTGTCGCCTAGATAAGCAGGGTTCGATCGTTACAGGAAGTGAGTTATGAAACTGTACAACATCAAAGAAAATGATGAACAAGTCTCTTTTGGCCAAGCCGTTCGTCAAGGCTTAGGCCGTAATCAAGGTCTATTTTTCCCATCTGAACTGCCAAAGTTTGATGATATCGATGCGCTGCTAGCAGAGGACTTTGTCCCTCGTAGCTCAAAGATTCTGTCAGCATTGATTGGTGATGAATTACCAAAAGAACAGATCGACCAAATGGTGGATGCAGCGTTCCAATTCCCTGCACCAATCAACCAAGTAAAAGACGGCGTTTACGCGCTTGAGCTTTTCCACGGTCCAACACTGGCGTTTAAAGATTTCGGTGGCCGCTTTATGGCTCAATCTTTAGCAGCTGTTTCTGATGGTGGTCAAATCACTATCTTAACGGCAACATCAGGTGATACTGGTGCGGCGGTTGCGCATGCTTTCTACGGCATGGAAGACATCAATGTTGTGATTCTTTACCCGAAAGGCAAGATCAGCCCACTGCAAGAGAAGCTGTTCTGTACGCTTGGCAAGAACATCCACACTGTGGCGATTGATGGTGACTTTGATGCGTGTCAGGCTCTAGTTAAAGACTCATTTGATGACGCTGAACTGCGTAAAGAGATCGGTCTTAATTCGGCAAACTCGATCAACATCAGCCGTTTAATGGCTCAGATCTGTTACTACTTTGAGGCGGCTTCTCAGCTGACTAAAGAGCAACGTGAAAACCTCGTTATCTCTGTACCAAGTGGTAACTTTGGTAACCTAACGGCTGGTCTATTGGCTAAAGCGCTAGGTCTACCTGTTAAGCGTTTTATCGCAGCAACTAACGAAAATGACACTGTTCCTCGTTACCTAGAAACAGGTCAATGGGATCCAAAACCGACTGTTGCGACAACATCGAACGCGATGGACGTAAGCCAACCAAACAACTGGCCTCGTATCGAAGAGCTTTGCCAACTGAAAGGTTGGGGCTTAGATACACTAGGCAAAGGTAAAGTATCTGACGAGCAGAGCGCTGAGTCAGTTCGCGACCTAAAAGCACAAGGTTACCTATGTGAACCACATGGTGCGATTGCTTACCGTCTACTGGAAGAGCAACTGCAAGAGAACGAAACTGGCTTGTTCCTGTGTACAGCACACCCAGCGAAATTCAAAGAAGTGGTTGATGACATCCTAGGTTCTGATATCGAACTGCCTGGCCCGCTAGCAAAACACGCGGCGATGGAATTGTTGTCTGAAGATCTTGATAACGATTTTGAAGCGCTAAAAGCTGTGCTTCGTCGAGTTCAACCGTAACGTCCATTTGTTTTTCGAACAAATAAAAACGGCGCTCAATGAGCGCCGTTTTTGTATTCTAATTTAAGCTCTAAAAATTATAGAGACTCAGTGAACGTACGTGCGATAACGTCACGTTGCTGTTCAGTTGTTAGAGAGTTGAAACGTACAGCGTAACCCGATACACGGATAGTTAGCTGTGGGTAGTTCTCTGGGTGAGCAACTGCGTCTTCTAGCGTTTCACGCTTAAGAACGTTAACGTTTAGGTGTTGACCACCTTCGATGCGTGGTGCTGCTTCGATTGCAACTTCACGGCTTTCGTACTCGCCTAGGTCTGCAGCTGAGATAACTTGGTCAGCTTCGAAACCTGCAGTAGCAACAACACAACGAGCTTCATTCTTCTCGCTATCTAGTAGCCAGATTGAGTTTAGTAGGTCATCGTTTGCTGCTTTAGTAATTTGAATACCTTGGATCATAACTATCTCCTAGTCCACTGAATGTGGTTTGATTATGGTGTTAACTTTCGATTTTTATTGAGCTGGGTAATATATACCTAATATTAGTAAGGTTAACATTGATTCAAGTCAAAAAACAACCAAAAACCATATTTTCACAAAGGTGATTATATTGAGGTAAATCAATAAAACCTTTGAAAACAAAGTAATTACAAAATATTTTAAAGTATAAAAAATATTTAACAGTCATATTTGTTGTAAGTTTACTACATTTGTTGTGTTTTTATTGAACTACAACCGATACGACCCTTTATTTATTAAGCATTCTGAAAGTGTAAAGTGATTTAATGACAAACAATAATTCATCCTCAAAACCGGAAACAAATATTAAGTTTATTGGCGCTCATGTCTCGGCTGCTGGTGGAGTTGATCAGGCGCCTATGCGTGCACGTGAAATAGGTGCCAATGCGTTTGCACTGTTTACCAAGAACCAGAGACAGTGGGCGGCAAAACCACTAGAAGCGAAAACCATTAGTGCCTTTAAAGCCAATTGCAAAATGTTGGGCTACGGTGCTGAGCACATTCTTCCTCATGACTCCTACCTGATTAACCTAGGAGCGCCAGAAGAAGAGAAGCTAGAGAAATCACGCGCGGCTTTTATTGATGAAATGGAGCGTTGTAATCAACTTGGACTAACGCTTTTGAATTTTCATCCTGGGAGTCATTTAAAGAAAATCTCAGAAAGCGAATGTTTGGCGAAGATCGCTGAATCGATCAACCTAGCTCATCAAGCGGTACCTGACGTAATCGCAGTGATCGAGAATACGTCTGGGCAGGGCACTAATCTGGGTTGGAAGTTTGAACATCTAGCCGAGATTATCGAGCAGGTAGAAGATAAGTCACGTGTGGGTGTGTGCTTAGACACCTGCCATACGTTTACTGCTGGCTATGACTTACGTACAAAAGAGGCGTGTGAGCATACTTTTGCTGAGTTCGACCGCATCGTGGGTATGCACTATCTAAGAGCAATGCACATCAATGATTCAAAAGCTGAGTTCGCGAGCCGAGTCGATCGACACCATTCTTTAGGAAAAGGCGAAATTGGCTGGGATTGTTTTGAGTATATTGCCTCTGATTCTCGCTTTAATGGTATCCCTCTTATCTTGGAAACCATTGATTCGACGATCTGGAAAGAGGAAATTCAACAACTTAGAATGTTTCATCGCTCAGCAACGCTAGCGAGCGAACAAGCGTAATAATAGAGGGGGAAATTTATTTCCGTCTATTTCTAAAAATTGGCACCTTTCTTTCATAGTATTAAAGTGAATATGTAGTTCACGATGTCTTAGAGGAGGTGCCTTTATGTATTCAATCACCCAAACTTCAACTATTGCTGTCGCACGCCGTTTACCTACACCAAACCGTCACGTGCATAACCACGGCCACCATCGTACACAGCAGAAAAGTGGTTAATCGAGATAAGCACAACTTGAACTGATTATTATGATTCATCAACAAGTGAACCCTACACATCATGTTTATTGATAGCTGTATGAGGTATAACTAGAGCCTTATTTAGGACAGTTAGCCGATACAGCTATTTTTTTGTCTGGCGAAAGCCGCTAGAAACCTTGATGATTGGGAAGTAAAACGATGACCGCACCAAAGACTTGGGAATCCATTATTAATGATGAACGTGATAAAGAGTACTTTCAGAGTGTCCTCGCGTTTGTTGAACAGCAACGTAATAGTGGTAAAACCGTCTACCCGCCACAAGAACAGGTGTTCAGTGCCTTTGATATGACGCCTTTCGAATCCGTGCGAGTGGTTATCTTAGGGCAAGATCCTTATCACGGTGCTAACCAAGCTCACGGCTTAGCATTCTCAGTGCTTCCTGGTGTGAAAATCCCACCTTCTCTACGCAATATGTACAAAGAGCTTGCACAAGATATAGAGGGCTTTGAGATTCCTAGTCATGGTTATCTCGATTCTTGGGCATCGCAAGGGGTGTTGATGTTGAACACAGTCCTTACAGTCGAAGAGGCAAAAGCACACTCACATGCTAAGTGTGGCTGGGAAACCTTTACCGATGCCATTATTGCTGAGCTCAATCAGCGCTCTGAACCGATCATCTTTTTGTTGTGGGGCGCACACGCCCAGAAGAAAGGTCAAGCGATTGATGACAACAAGCATCATGTGTTGGTTGCACCTCACCCATCGCCATTATCGGCACGCCGTGGATTCTTCGGTTGTCAGCATTTCTCTACAACCAACAAGCTGCTTTCTTCTATGGATCAACAACCTATTGACTGGCGTTTACCAACAGAAGTGTAGGTTGGTGGTTTTCTGAGCAGGGTCAAATCATAAATCAGCATATTCGTATACACTTATAAATAGTAGGTGTAATGGAGTGCAATACTATGATGATTGAAAGGATAAGACGAGAGCATGGCTATATGGCTCGTTTACTCGCGATACTCAACAGTAAGTTAGAGTTTCTGAAACAGGAGCGAGAAATAAACTATAGCCTGATCGCAGAGGTGGTTCATTACCTTATGAACCATTCAGACAAAGTGCATCACCCTAAAGAAGACGTCATTTATCGCTACTATCTTAAGCAATATGGCAGCGAGCAAGCGATTGAAGACTTGGAGTTAGAGCATCAATTGCTTTCTGAGAAAACGGCGGACTTTTTAGGTTTGGTCGATATGATCCTTCAAGATGCGGTGGTTCCTCAGCAAGTCTTTATTGAGCAGCTTGAAGCGTTTGTTAAGGCTCAGCGAAAGCACATGGAATATGAAGAGAAGCATGTGCTACCCATGATTGTTGAGGCGTTCACGGTGAAAGATTGGCAAGAAGTGGAGTCTCAATGGCTTCAACCGGAAGATGACCCTGTTTTTGGAGAGACCATCGCCGATCAATATCGCCAACTCGCGGCTCGGGTTCGACAAAATGAACAAGAGTGTGTTTAGCCCGTTGTAATGTTGAGGTGCACCTATTTTAGGTGTCCTCTATATTAGAGGGTTGGTTTCTAAATGGCGCTTTGAGCGGATTAACTACCTCAAAAAATAAAAAGGCACCTATATAGGTGCCTTTTGCTATCTGATTTCTTATCGTGCTGATTAAAGTTTTATATCGTCAAGGCTAAAATCAAGACCTAGGTTCATCTCTCTCAGCTCTTTCTCAAGCTGCCTACGATCGTTGATGGCTTCGATTTCACGCCACTTACGCTTGAGTGGTTTCGAGCGTGATTTTTGAGTTACACGAGGCATTTCTAGTTCTGATACTTCATCGAATTGAAAGCTATCCATAAGCCATATCTCCTTCCGTGGGACTAGTTCTTACGAACCAATAAATATCATATTTAGGTTCACAATAACTTTGATTTGTTTCTCATTTGTTTCAAATCCATGAAGCTTTTGTTCTATTTTCTTATGCATGCTCACACATTGTGAGAATTATTATGTATAAAAAACAGGCAAACAAACCTAAGTAAACGATTAAATTGGGGGTTATTGAATGTTAATTCATTGTGCGAATGGAATAGCGTTTTGACTACAATGCATTGAAGTGCACATGGTACCGTGCGGTATAGGGATCTCATTGGCCTAGAAAAAAACGAAGATCTTCACTATACCTTGTAAAACCTAGGCTGACGTCATTTTTATAGGATGGTGTTCTTGTTGGGGTAGTGCCGTGGCTGTTGTTGATATTATGTCCCGATAATGTGACTTTTATTGGGCTGCATTGTTGAAAGTTGTGTTAACAAAAGGTGTGTTATTAGTGAAATGTCATTTTAATATAAGTGTATTTGCATATTGATTTTTAGGCCGTCTCGCTGCATTATCCGCCCGTCAAAAAATACACTGATACGTAAAATGGATGCATGAAGCGACATTTACAGTCTCAATCGCCGCAAGAATATAACAAGAGTGCCGACACAACATTGACAGAGGCATAGGCGATTAAGAGGAAGGCTAGGAAGCATGATCGGTGCTTAAACTCAATTACGAGGTTCACGTGACAGACTTAATCAATTTGATGAACGATCTCCTTTGGGGATCTATCTTAGTTTACTTACTGGTTGGTGTGGGTATCTACTTCACTGTACGACTAGGCTTCATTCAATTCCGCCATTTCGGCCACATGTTCTCTGTTCTTAGAAACAGCCGTAAAGCAGACAGTGCTGGTATCTCTTCTTTCCAAGCTCTTTGTACTAGTCTCGCTGCTCGTGTAGGTACGGGTAACATGGCAGGTGTTGCTGTAGCACTAACCGCTGGTGGCCCTGGTGCTATCTTCTGGATGTGGCTAATCGCAATGCTAGGTATGGCAACATCGTTTGCAGAAAGCACACTGGCACAGCTATACAAAACGCGTGATAACGACGGTAACTACCGCGGCGGCCCTGCATACTACATGGAGAAAGGCCTAGGCATGCGTTGGATGGGGGTTCTATTCTCTATCTTCCTCATCATTGCATTTGGTCTTGTATTCAACGCGGTTCAAGCGAACGCGATTGCAAGCGCAATGAATACGGCATTCGACCTTGAGCGTAGCTACGTTGGTGTTGGTATCGTAATCATCTCTGCGTTCGTTATCTTCGGTGGTATCCGTAAGATTGCACGCACAGCAGAAATCATCGTTCCAATCATGGCATTGGCTTACCTAGCGATCGCTATGTACGTGATGTTCGCGAACATCGAGAAAGTGCCTGAAGTACTGGCTCTTATCTTCAAGAGTGCATTCGGTCTGCAAGAAGCAGCAGCGGGTGGCCTAGGTTACGCAATCGCACAAGCGATGATTAACGGCATCAAACGTGGTTTGTTCTCGAACGAAGCGGGTATGGGTTCTGCGCCAAACGCAGCAGCTTCTGCTACGCCTTACCCACCGCACCCAGCATCACAAGGTTACGTGCAAATGCTAGGCGTGTTCATGGATACCATTGTTATCTGTTCAGCAACAGTCGCAATCATCCTGATGTCTGGTGAGTATGTACCACACGGTGAAGTAACGGGTATCGAACTAACGCAACGTGCACTAACAGCACAAGTGGGCGAATGGGGCGGCATTTTTGTAGCGGTAGCGATTTTCTTCTTCGCTTTCACTTCAATCATTGCAAACTACTCGTACGCTGAAACGAACCTTATCTTCCTTGAGCACAACAACAAGAAGGGCCTAGTGCTGTTCCGTATCGTTGTTCTGGGTATGGTTATGTTCGGTTCTCTAGCGACGTTACCAACGGTATGGGCACTGGCTGACGTATCGATGGGCCTAATGGCGATTGTTAACTTGGTGGCGATTATCCTGCTATCAGGTATCGTGATTAAGCTAGCGAAAGACTACAACCGCCAACTAGACGCGGGTAAAGTACCAACATTCGATTCGAATGACTTCCCAGAGCTTAAGTCTCAGCTGGAAGACGGTATTTGGGACAACAACAAGAAGTAATCTTGTTGGAGTGATTCATCACTCATCCTAAAATCATTAGAAAGGCTAAGGTTTCGACCTTAGCCTTTTTCTTTGCCTGCGATTTCTATCTGTTTGCAATTTCTATCTGTTTGCAGTTTTTCTTGGTGAGTGATTTTTGCTTTGTCTGCGATCTTTTCTTTGTAAACGATTTTTCTTTGTAAGCGATTCTTCTTTGTAAGCGACTTACAGCTAGATCTGTCTATCAAAGTAATAGGAAGAGTCATAAAGACAAGTTGATGTTTTTTCTATACTCTAGCAGCATCCAGTTAGATAACCGATTAGGGTAAAGTTATGTTAGTTGTCGTTTCTCCAGCCAAAACACTTGATTACGAATCACCATTAGCGACGGAACGCTTTAGTCAGCCTGAGTTTGTTGAACACTCTGCTGAGCTGATTGAAGAGTGCCGCAAACTGACGCCAGTAGATATTTCTGCACTGATGAAAGTCAGCGATAAAATCGCAGGGTTGAACGTAGCGCGCTTTGAGCAGTGGAGCGAGACCTTTACCCAAGACAACGCACGCCAAGCAATCCTAGCCTTTAAAGGCGATGTATACACTGGCCTAGACGCTGAAACGCTATCGGATGAAGATTTTGACTACGCACAGAATCACCTGCGTATGCTTTCTGGGTTATATGGCTTGCTTAAGCCGTTAGATCTGATGCAGCCTTACCGCCTAGAGATGGGCACACGCTTAGCTAATGAACGTGGCACTAACTTGTACCAGTTCTGGGGCAATATCATCACTGATAAGCTGAATGAGGCGTTGAATGCTCAAGGCGACAATGTATTGATCAACCTTGCATCGAACGAATACTTTAAAGCGGTGAAGCCGAAGAGCCTTGATGGTCAAATCATCACGCCAGTTTTTAAAGACTGTAAGAATGGCCAATACAAGGTGATCAGTTTTTACGCGAAAAAAGCGCGTGGCATGATGGCTCGCTACATCATTGAGAACAAAATTGATTCCGTTGAAGCGCTGACCAAATTTGATACGGCGGGTTACTACTTCGTTGAAGAAGAGTCGAACGCGAAAGAGCTCGTCTTCAAGCGTGAAGAGCAAAACTAGTAGCTCTTGGTTAATTAGTTACTCTCGGTTTGAGTTTGAGTTTGAAATTAGAGGCCTAGTTATTTAGCCTAATAACGAGCCAGACAATAATAAACTAGACAAAGAAAAGCCCCACGCAGCGAACTGCATGGGGCTTTTTTATTGAATCGTTGAAGCTGGTAGATTACTTCTTCTTTGCTGCTTTCTTTTTCTTCGCGATTTTTTTCTTCTTCGCGATTTTTTGTTTCTCTACCGCTTTCTTATCTTCTTTCTTCGGCTTCTTCTTCTTAGTCACGGCCGCTTTCTTATGCGTAGGGCGCATGCCTTCAATAAAGCGTTCTTTGATTGGTTCGTCTGTGTAACGAGCCACACGCTCAATCATTAGTTGATCGTGCGCTTCAATGATAGAAACCGCGTTACCTTTTTTACCAGCACGAGCAGTACGGCCAATACGGTGTAGGTATACGTCAGCAGTACGTGGCATGTCGTAGTTGATTACGTGGCTTACGTCTGGAAGGTCGATACCACGAGCAGCAACGTCAGTCGCTAGTAGTACGTTTACAGAGCCGTCACGGAAACGAGCAATCGCGTTGTTACGACGATCTTGAGGCATTTCACCTTGGATCCACGCACATGGAATTTGCGCGCTTTCAAGTTGAGCTCGTAGATCACCTAGACGATCACGCGTCTTCAAGAATACGATGCTGCGCTCAGCTTGCTCTGTGATGACGTGCTTTAGGATGTTCAGCTTGTGCTCTGCTGTGTCTGCACGGTGGTACCACTGAGTGATCTTCTTACGCTCACGAAGTGATGATTTCGCATCGATCTCCGCTGGGTTTTTCAGTAGATCTTCAGTGAAGCCTTCAATGCCTTTACCTTCTAGCGTTGCTGAGAACAGTAAAGTTTGTTTACGCCAGCGACACTCTGCAGACAGACGGTCAACAACAGGACCAAAGCCCATGTCTAGCATGCGGTCGGCTTCATCTAGAACCAGCCATTCAATCGCACGACAGTCAAAACGCTCGCCTTCAATGTATTCCATCAAACGGCCAGGTGTTGCTACTACGATATCTTGAGTGGTACTTAAGATATCTGCGTGCTCTTGGTACATCACACCGCCCGTGATCGTGAAGATATTTAGGCTGGTGTATTTAGCAAGCTCACGTGCTTGTTCGGTGATCTGCATTGCTAGCTCACGCGTTGGCGTCAGGATAAGCATACGTGCAGGGCCAGATTTCTTACGTGGGAAATCCAGTAGGTATTGCAGTGCTGGCAATACAAATGATGCTGTTTTACCAGTACCTGTTGGCGCAGAAGCCAAAACGTCTCTTCCATCTAACGCTTGTGGGATTGCTTCAGCTTGTACCTGTGTTGGGCGTTCGTAGCCCATTTCGTCAATTGCTTTAAGCAGCTCTTGGTTTAGATCGAGTTCTGCAAAGGTTCTGATCACTGTTGTTTCTCCACAAGCAATAAATGTTTCTGCCTCAAAAAGCAGACGATAAAAAAGAGTAGTCGGACATTATAGAAGCATTAGTGATTAGGATCACATGGTATTTGCTACATCTTGAGATAAAAATCTTTAGTAAGGGCAATAAATGCCTCGCTATAACCGCCATCGTGATGGATCGTAAGCGATTCACGCTGAAAATCTTGCTCACAAACAGGATCTTTAGACAATTCAAACAGGACTCGAATTGCCGGTTTTCTGTCTGTTGTTTTCACATCAAGGCGCTTTGCTAGGTACCAACCACATTGTTGGGCAAGCTTGATGAAGCCTTCTCCCTCGGTCGTCGGCAGTATAAAACTGGCTGTGGCGGCATCCGTCGTTATCTCGAAACAACGCTGAGCAAGCTCAAGGTGATCCAAGCTATTGGTGTGTCTCGCGGTGGCTCTTTGGCTTTGCTGCGCCTGTTCTCCAGAGTTGAAGTAGGGCGGGTTACAGATGATCGCATCAAACCTTTGTGGAAAGTCGGTTGTTAACACGCTGCCGTGATCAAGGGAGATACGATTTTGCCAAGGCGACTGCTCAATATTGACAGTGGCAGCATCAATAGCGTGTTGATCAATATCTATCGCAGAGATTGAAGCATCTTCAAAACGCTGCGCAGCCATCAAAGCCAGCAGACCTGTCCCGGTTCCAATATCGAGTACACATGATCTTTGTGGCAGGCTTACCCAAGCGCCAAGTAATACGCCATCGGTACTGACTGGCATACCGCTTTTCCCGCCGTAAATTGAGAATTGCTTAAAATTGAAGCTTTTAGTTTGCACTGTTTTGTCTTTCATTAATGTTCTGAGTATCGAGATATTTTAAGTGATTAGCTCTAATGTTAACCGCTTGTATGAATCAATGTTCTGCTTGGAAGAATATTGTTGTGCATTATGGTTAGTTTATAATTGTGGCTATTTTTCTATAGCTAGTGGAATCCACTGCTTTTTGTTCTCATATGCAAATTTATATGGTGTTTTTGTGTGGTGACTTGCAGCTAGCCAGTTGTTTCGTCATTATGCGCGACTATTTTATAGATTGATTGGCAGCTTTGAGCTGTAACATTCATGTAAGCACAACATAAATTCATAAATATAATTAAGGATTATCTGTGAAACAGAGTCTAAAACTAACAGATATAATGGCATTGGGCTTTATGCTTTTTGCGTTTTTCTTGGGTGCGGGTAACATCATCTTCCCACCTCTAGCTGGCCAATTAGCCGGTGATCACTTCCTTCCAGCGATGTCTGGTTTTCTGCTGACTGCCGTTGGTCTGCCGTTAATCACTATCGTCGCGGTCGCAGTGGCTGGTGGCTCTTGGGGTCACTTAACTAAAGATCTTCCTAAGAAAGCAGCAACCATCATGGCTGTACTGATCTTTATCATTATCGGTCCTGCATTTGCTGCACCGCGTACTGGCCTTGTTGCCTATGAGATGGCGGTGAAACCGTTCTTCATCGATGCCTCTCAAGCTCACCTAACTCTCTTTTCGATTGCATTTTTTGCAGTAGCGATGTTCTTCTCATGGTCGCAAGGTAAGCTTATTGACGTCATTGGTAAGGTGCTAACACCTGCACTGTTCGTTGGTTTGGTTGTGCTGGCGATTGCTGTATTCGTTAACCCTCAAGGCGATATTCTTGCGGCTCACGGTGAGTACATCACTCAACCACTAACCAAAGGTTTCCTTGAAGGCTACAACACCATGGATACTTTTGCTTCTTTGATGTTTGGTATGCTGATTGTTGATGCGATTCGTAGCAAGGGCATTACTGACCGTGCAGCGACGACTAAGTACCTAATTAGCGCGGGTTGTATTGCCGCAGCGGGTCTGGCGTTTGTTTACATCTCTCTATTTTTCCTAGGCGCAACAAGTGCAACAGTCGCAGCGGGTGCAGACAATGGCGGTGCTATTTTAAGCCTATACGTTCAATCGTTGTTTGGTCCTTCTGGTCAGCTAGTGCTTTCTGTGATCGTACTATTAGCATGTCTAACTACGGCGATTGGCCTTGTGTCAGCATGTTCTGATTACTTCAGCTCGCTAACGCCTCTGTCTTACAAGACTTGGGTAATCATCAATGGTGTAGCTTGTGCAACCGTTGCGAACGTTGGTCTTTCTCAACTGATTTCTCTGTCTGTTCCAGTACTGTTTGCACTGTACCCAGTCGCTATCGCGTTGGTTGCTCTGACATTCTTACGTAGCCGTTTCCCTAATCCAAAAGCGGCTTACCGCGTAGTGGTATTAGTGTCACTGCTGTTTGCTCTTATTGATGGCGCTAAAGTAGCGGGTGTAGACGTGTCTGCACTTAAGATGCTGCCACTGTTTGAGATCGGTATGGGTTGGTTGCTTCCAACAACGGCTGCAATCATCTGTATGTTCTTTGTTGGCAAGTCAACAGAACAAGAGATGGCTGAAGAGACTGTTTAATCTTCCGTTGAGATTAGATTGTCCTTCGAGATGAAATAGAAAAGGCCTCATTACTTCGCAGTAATGAGGCCTTTTTGTATTCTGTGGTCTTTTTATATCCAGCTAGTTACTTGGTTAGCTACTTAGCCGGGAGTACTTCTGTTTGGTTATAGCTTTTCGCTGTACTCAACCAGTACTTGCTCAACCCAGCTTGCGATACGGTCGTCGCTTAGCTCGTATTGTGAATCTTCATCAAGCGCCAAACCAACGAATTGAGATTTGTCTTCGGTTAACGCTTTAGACGCTTCGAACTCGTAGCTGTCATCGTTTGGCCAGAAGCCAACAAACTCTGCACCCGCGGTTTTCAGTTCATCATGCAATAGACCCATCGCATCTAGGAACCATTCGCCGTAGCCTTCTTGGTCACCCAAACCAAACAGAGCCACAACCTTGCCTTTCATAGGCGTGGTTGCGATGTCTTCCCACAGTTCATTCCAATCCTCTTGGATTTCACCGAAGTCCCAAGTCGAGATGCCCAGCAATAAAAGGTCGTAGTCCGCCATCAATGAAAGAGGGCTTTCTTTCACGTTATGGATATCAACTAGGTCTTCACCAATAATGCCGCGAATTTTCTCTGCTGCCATTTCTGTGTAGCAGGTGGTTGAGCCGTAAAATAATCCAATTTTCATAGCAAACGTTCGATTTTAATTTCAGATGGCGAATTCTAACCATAAATCGACTTCGATTGCAGCGATTATCCGCTCAAGTCGTAATTTTTATGGCATTCATATTTGCTCTGGCATACTCTCAAAACAGTTTCCAATATTGTGAGTAACACTATGCAGTCGCCTCAAGGGCAGAGCGCAGACCACGGTCTCGTTGAGCAGTTTTTAGATGCTATGTGGATGGAGCGAGGATTATCGGAGAATACGCTTGTCTCGTACCGTACCGATTTGTCCAAGTTATTAGCGTGGATGGAAAAGAACAATTACCGCCTCGACTTCATTAGCCTTTCAGGTTTACAGGATTATCAAGGCTGGTTAGCCGACGCCGATTTTAAGCAGACCTCTCGTGCCCGTATGTTGTCGGCGATTCGTCGCTTGTTCCAATATTTGCACCGCGAGAAAATCAGAGGCGATGATCCAAGTGCCTTGTTGATCAGCCCGAAGCTGCCGCAACGCTTGCCGAAAGATTTGAGCGAAGAACAGGTTGATGCTTTGCTCGATGCGCCAGATCCGAACGATCCGATTGAGCTTCGCGATAAGGCGATGCTTGAGTTACTCTATGCAACCGGTTTGCGTGTGACAGAACTGGTTAGCTTGACGATGGAAAACATCAGCCTAAGACAGGGCGTGGTGCGTGTTATTGGTAAGGGTGGCAAAGAGCGCTTAGTACCAATGGGCGAAAATGCGGTGGATTGGATAGAGACTTTTATTGAACAGGGTCGTCCACATCTACTTGGCGAAAACAGTTCTGATGTGGTTTTTCCGAGTAAACGCGCCAAGCAAATGACCCGTCAGACGTTCTGGTATCGTATTAAGCACTACTCGGTCGTCGCTGGTATCGACACAGAATTGTTGTCACCACACGTATTGAGACACGCTTTTGCGACGCATTTACTGAACTATGGCGCAGATCTCAGGGTCGTACAGATGTTACTTGGGCATAGTGACTTATCGACAACCCAAATTTATACTCACGTGGCGACTGAAAGGCTCAAGCAAATTCATGCGCAGCATCACCCACGTGCTTAAATCCATTTATTTTTAAGGTGAACTTAATGAGCGTATTACGCCGTCTTCCTCTACTAGCGCTTCCTCTTATGATTACTGCATGTAATGCATCAGAAGCGAAAGTAGAAACAACATCAACAGCCGTAGAAGCTGCTCAAGCTCAAGCTATTGATACAGCTGCGTTAACTAAGCGTTTTGAAAAAATCGGTATTAAGGTCGATAAGATTGTTCCTTCGGATATCGATGGTTTGTTAGAAGTTCAAACCAACAGCGGCATTATATTTTCTTCTCCAGAGGGCGATCACTTTCTAGCCGGTACACTTTACTCTTTAGATGAAAACGGTAAGTTCAGTGATGTTTTGGCTGAGCGTCAAGCTCCGCTGAATGCTGAAAAAGTCGCGGCGATGTCGGATACGGTTATTGAATACAAAGCCGATAACGAAAAGTATGTTGTGACGGTATTTACTGACATTACGTGTGGCTACTGTGTTCGTCTGCACAGCCAAATGCAGGGCTACAACGATCTGGGTATTACCGTTCGTTACATGGCTTACCCACGCCAAGGTGCGACAGGGAAAGTTGCCGATCAAATGGCAGCAATCTGGGCTTCAGATGATCCAAAAACAGCGATGCATGACGCTAAAGTAAATCGTCAAATGCCAGCGTCTGGTAAAGATCTAGCAGAGCAAAAGCAGATCATTGCTAAACAGTACCAATTAGGTCGTGAGCTTGGCATCAATGGCACACCGGCTATCGTGCTAGCAAGTGGTGAGTTGGTGAGTGGTTACTTACCGCCAGCACAACTTCTTCAACGTTTAGAGCAATAATCTCGTTTTCTGTATTGCCAATTTATCCCCCATGTTTTTGATTTAAGGAGTGGCCTGATTGATATCGGGCCCATTTTTATATGATAGAGATCCAACGCCGTCCTGAGGTCGACATTTCAGTCTTACCTGCTCACTTACCTGACTTGTTAAAGCGCATTTATGTGAGTCGTGGAATCGACAGTGCCGACCAACTAGAGACAGCAGCGAAAGGCTTGCACTCTTATCAAAAACTGGGCGGCATTGATGCTGCGGTTGAGCTGTTGTTCAAAGCTATTCAGCAGCAAAAACGCATCATCATTGTTGGTGACTTTGATGCCGATGGCGCGACCAGCTCGGCGCTGTCTGTTTTAGCGTTACGTATGCTCGGCAGCTCTAACGTCGACTATCTGGTACCAAACCGTTTTGAAGATGGTTATGGCTTGAGCCCTGAGGTTGTTGAACAGGCAATCGAGCTTGGTGCTGAAGTGATCATGACGGTCGACAACGGTGTATCTTCAATTGAAGGTGTTCGCTTTGCTAAAGAGAAAGGGCTAGAGGTTCTGGTTACCGATCATCACTTGCCGGGCAATGAACTGCCAATGGTCGATGCTATGGTTAACCCAAACCTTGAAAGTTGTGCTTTTCCTTCGAAAGCCCTAGCGGGGGTTGGTGTCGCTTTTTACCTGATGATGGCATTGTGTGTTCACATGCGTAAATTGGGTTGGTTTGCAGAGCGCGGCATGACAGAACCTAAGTTGATGGAACTGATTGACCTTGTGGCGCTGGGTACGGTTGCCGACGTGGTTCCACTCGATGAAAACAACCGAATTTTAGTTCATCAAGGTTTGCAACGTATTCGTGCGGGTAAAGCTCGTCCGGGCATTCAAGCCTTGATCGAAATTGCTAAGCGAGACGCTAAGCGTTTGGTGGCGTCTGACTTTGGCTTTGCTCTTGGTCCTCGTATCAATGCAGCTGGTCGATTAGACGACATGTCTTTTGGTGTTGAGCTGCTAATGAGTAACAACATCCATGCGGCTCGTCGAATGGCGAGTGAGTTAGATGGCTTGAACCAAACACGTAAAGAGATCGAAGAGGGTATGAAGCAAGAAGCGATGGCTTTTTGTGAGCGCCTTGAATTTGGTAAAGACGACCTACCTTCTGGCTTGGCACTATTCCAACGTGATTGGCACCAAGGTGTGATTGGTATTTTGGCTTCGCGTATCAAAGACAAATACCACCGCCCAGTGATTGCGTTTGCAGATGGCGGCGAAGGCAGTATCAAAGGTTCATGTCGTTCAATTCCGGGTCTGCACATGCGTGATGCATTGGACCGAATTGATACTCAAAACCCTGGCTTGATTCTTAAATTTGGTGGCCACGCAATGGCGGCTGGTTTAACCATCATGGAAAAGGACTTTGAACGCTTCAGCAAGCTGTTCAATGATGTGGTGAAGAATGAACTTGGAGAAACAGCACTGAAGGGCATTATCTTGTCTGATGGTGAGCTGTTACCAGAAGAGTTCTCGATGCACACCGCTGAAACGCTGCGTTCAGGTGGCCCGTGGGGACAAGCTTTCCCTGAGCCAATCTTCGATGGTGAGTTTAAAGTGCTGCACCAAAAGCTGGTGGGTGAAAAGCACCTTAAGCTGATGCTTGAGCCGCTCTACAAAGGCCACCCAACCAATGTGATGATTGACGGTATTGCCTTTAACGTCGACCTACGTCGCTGGCCTGATGCATCAGTAAAAACCGTTCATCTTGCATTTAAGCTCGATATCAACGAATTTCGTGGTAACCAATCGTTGCAGCTGATGATCGATCATATCGAAGCCAAATAGTTATTTTGGGCTCAATAATGCTCATCATCTAGCGCTAAATTCAACAAGCTCTGTTCAAAAACAGGGCTTGTTTTCCTTCCTGCCCTTACAAATTCTACGTGTTTTTTCTGCCTGTCAATTTTATATCCCATTAAGTTGTTGAATCTTGGTTCACCACTCTAAAAAATTCTGTATCTCCGTCACACTTTTGAGTACAATTCTTCGGTTAAATTCTACTCATAAATGATGAGCTAAAATGTTTGAAATCAATCCTATAAAAAACCGTCTGCAGGATGTGTCTGAGCGCACAAATATCCTGAGGGGGTATCTTTGACTATGACGCTAAGCAAGAGCGTCTAGAAGAAGTAAACGCAGAATTAGAACAACCGGATGTATGGAACGAACCTGAGCGTGCACAAGCGCTAGGTAAAGAACGTTCTGCATTGGAAGCGGTAGTAGAAACGATCGACCAACTTGACCAAGGTGTTGAGGATGTTGATGGCCTGCTAGAGCTTGCGGTTGAAGAAGAAGATCAAGAAACGTTCGATGAAATTGAACCAGAACTAGCCGAGCTTGAAGCTAAGCTAGAGAAACTGGAATTCCGTCGTATGTTCTCTGGTGATCACGATGCATCAGATTGCTACATCGATCTGCAGTCCGGTTCGGGCGGTACAGAAGCTCAAGACTGGACTTCAATGATGTTGCGTATGTACTTACGTTGGGCAGATTCGAAAGGCTTCAAGACTGAAGTTATCGAAGTGTCTGATGGTGATGTTGCTGGCCTTAAAGGCGCAACGGTACGTATTTCTGGTGAGTATGCTTACGGTTGGTTACGCACAGAGACTGGTGTTCACCGTCTAGTTCGTAAGTCACCATTTGATTCAAGTGGTCGTCGTCATACTTCATTTGCATCTGCGTTTATCTATCCTGAGATTGATGACAACATTACGATCGACATTAATCCTTCTGACTTACGTATTGACGTATACCGAGCCTCTGGCGCTGGTGGTCAGCACGTAAACACCACGGAATCAGCGGTACGTATTACTCACGTTCCAACTAACACCGTGGTTCAGTGTCAGAATGACCGTTCGCAGCACAAGAACAAAGATCAAGCGATGAAGCAGCTACGTGCTAAGCTTTTTGAACTTGAGATTCAAAAACAAAATGCTGAAAAACAAGCGAGCGAAGAAACGAAATCAGACATCGGTTGGGGCAGTCAGATCCGCTCTTACGTACTGGATGATTCTCGTATCAAAGATTTACGCACCGGCATCGAAAACCGTAATACTCAAGCGGTTCTTGACGGTGACTTAGACAAGTTTATTGAAGCTAGCCTGAAATCAGGTCTGTAAGCTTTATCAACTATTAAGCTTTACCAATAATATTGGTAAAAATGCCTATATTTGAAAAAATATAGCGGTCCAAATTTTAAAAGCAGGGTACATCTCTAATGACTGATGCTGTTCAAAACGAAAACGCACAAGAAGCTTCTTCACCTGAAGAGAACAAACTAATCGCTGAGCGCCGCAGCAAGCTGGATCACATCCGCCAAAACTGCAAAGCTAACGGTCACCCAAATGACTTCCGTCGTGAGCACCTAGCTGGCGATCTTCAAGCGGAGTTCGGTGAGAAGACTAAGGAAGAGCTAGAAGAGCTTAACCACATCGTTGCGATCGCTGGTCGTGTAATGGCGAAGCGTGGTCCATTCCTTGCGATTCAAGAAACTTCTGGTCGTATCCAAGCATACGCAGCGAAAGACGTACAAAAAGTACTGAAAGAGAAGTACCAAGGCCTAGATATCGGTGACATCATCGGTGTTAAAGGTGCGCTTCACAAATCAGGTAAAGGCGACCTTTACGTGAACATGGAAGAGTTTGAACTGCTGACTAAAGCACTTCGTCCTCTACCAGAGAAGTTCCACGGTCTAACTGACCAAGAGATGCGTTACCGTCAGCGTTACGTTGACCTAATCGTGAACGAAGACTCTCGCAATGCATTCATCGTGCGTTCTAAGCTTGTATCTTCAATTCGTAACTTCATGAGCGCTAAAGGCTACCTAGAAGTTGAAACGCCAATGATGCACGTGATCCCGGGTGGTGCAACTGCACGTCCATTCATCACTCACCACAATGCACTAGACATCGATATGTACCTACGTGTTGCACCAGAGCTTTACCTTAAGCGTCTAGTGGTTGGTGGTTTTGACCGTGTATTCGAGATCAACCGTAACTTCCGTAACGAAGGTCTATCTCCACGTCACAACCCAGAATTCACAATGATGGAATTCTACCAAGCGTACTCTGACTACAAAGACCTTATGGATCTGACTGAAGAGATGCTAAGCACGGCAGCAATGGACGTTCTTGGTTCTACTTCTATGCCTTACGGTGACGAAACGGTTGAGTTCGGTGGCACTTACGCTCGAATGAGCATGTTCGATGCAATCAAGCACTACAACCCTGAGCACGCTGAGATTCAAGCGCTAACAGAAGCAGACCTACAAGACCGTGAGAAGATGGTTGCTATCGCAAAATCTGTACACGTAGACGTAGAAACGTTCTGGACATGTGGTCAGCTTCTAGAAGAGATCTTTGGTGAAACGGCTGAGCCTCAGCTAATTCAACCAACGTTCATCACTGGCTACCCAGCGGACATCTCTCCTCTAGCTCGTCGTAGCGATGACAACCCGTTCTTCACAGACCGTTTTGAGTTCTTCATCGGTGGCCGTGAAGTTGCGAATGGTTTCTCTGAGCTTAACGATGCACAAGACCAAGACGAGCGTTTCAAAGCGCAAGTTAACGCGAAAGACGCGGGTGATGACGAAGCGATGTACTACGATGCAGACTACATTACTGCACTAGAGCACGGCCTACCGCCAACAGCGGGTCAAGGTATCGGTATCGACCGTCTAGCAATGCTATTTACAAACACGCACACAATCCGTGACGTGATCTTGTTCCCGGCAATGCGTCCACAGGCGTAATTCTCGCTTATAGGGCGTAACAGCCTATGTAATTAAAAAGCCACCTTCGGGTGGCTTTTTCTGTTTTTAGGCTGCAAAACCTAGCCTGTACCGCACTCTTGATTCGAAAAACCATTATTTCTGACATAGTCTTACTATTGAGACATAAAATCTAAGATAGTCTCACTACTATACGTCCTGCGCTGAATACGATCTCGTGGCATTTTGTCGAACGATGAAGCAGTGACTCGTATTAGCTTGATTTAAATAAAAATAGAATAAGGAAGAAGGATGGGAACTCAATTTAAGATGGATTCCTTACCAGGTTCTCTTATCGTCGTTGGTGGTGCGTACGAACCCTGGTTATCAGTGTTAGAGCAAGTAGGTTGGCAATGTACCCAGTGTGCAGATTTACGAAAAGCCGATGCCTTGATTGCTGACATTGGCCCATGCATTGGCATTGTGGATCTTAGTCATGATGAGTTTAGCCTTAACGGTATCGCTAATCTCGTGAGCAACAACAAGCAAGTAAGATGGCTCGCCTTTATTCGTGAATCGCAATTGAGCTCTGATACCATTTGCCAATTTATCGTCAACTTCTGTATCGACTTTTTCACGGCGCCAATCCCAGATGCCCAGTTATTGAGTACCATTGGTCACCAATTGGGTATGCTCAAGCTTGAGCAGAAAGTATGGCCAAACTACGGCATCAACAACAATATGGGTTTGCTTGGCGACTCTGTGGCTGTGAAGCGTTTGAGAGACCAAGTAAAGCGCATTGGGCCGACTGATGTCAGTATCCTGATTTACGGAGAGAGTGGAGCAGGAAAAGAGACGGTTGCGCGCTCAATTCATCAAAACTCTTCGCGAGCGCAAAAGCCATTTTTAACGGTCAATTGTCGTGCCTTGTCTGAAATGAGAATAGAGGCCGAGGTATTTGGTATCTCTGCACAGCCCGCTGCAGCACCTTGTCTGTTGGAAGAAGCCGATGGCGGAACCATTTTACTCAATGATGTATTGGCGATGCCACGTAATCAGCAGTTGAACCTGCTGCGTTTCTTACAAGAAGGTAAAATTGAAACTACGGATGGTCCTAAGCCAGTCGATGTGCGTATTCTGGCCGCGAACTCTTCTGATATCGAAAAGGCATTGATCGAGGGCGACTTCAATGAAGAACTTTATCATTACATCAATGTTCTGCGCATTCACGTTCCGAGCTTAAAAGAGCGAGTGAGTGATATTTCAGTATTGGCTAATCATTTTCTACGTGAGTATTCAAAAGAGTTTAATGCTCAAGCGAAGAGCTTTTCAGACGATGCTATCCGCTCGATGAATCGTTATCACTGGCCGGGCAATGTGCGTGAGTTGATGAATCAAATTAAGCGTGTTGTGTTGATGTCTGATGCTGTGATCATTGAGGATCACCAACTGGATTTACCAAAACAGAATGATGAACGCCGAAGCTTGAAGAGTATTCGAGAGCGCTCAGAGCGCGATGCGTTACTGATTGTATTGGAATCTTACGGTGGTCAGGTTTCATTGGCGGCTAAGGAGCTCGGTGTATCACGAGCGACGATGTACCGCTTGCTGAATAAACACAGCCTAATCTCTGAAGGTGTTGTTTAGACTCTTCTCTACATGACTTTATTCAGTCACCGTAAATTAAAGGCCACGTATCTACGTGGCTTTTTTGTTTCTGAAGGGTAGTCCGTTGTTTTCTAGTTAGACCCTAAGAGAGATATGCTGTGATTTTATATAATCATAGTGAATATGTTATATGTAAATGAATATGCAACTAATATTTCAGGCGAATGCATTGTTTTAAAAATGTTAATCAATTAGCGGTTGAATAATATACTCACTTGGTTAGACTTTAACCGTTAAAGCAACGATTTAACAAAGACTTGTCTGCTTTTACTTCCCCATTTTTTTTGGATTTTTTAGTTAGCTTGGAGGCGCAAATGAAACATTTCGATTTTATACAGCATATTTGCGCTTCGTTTGATCCGTGTTCTGACATGGTGACTGTTATGTCACAAACATCAGCCATGGCCGATCGAAACACCCAAGATAAACCTAACTAATAGATCCGTATCCTTATTTGGCTGCGGAAAAATAGCAGCTAAGTGAGAAACCCTCATACGATCTAACACGCTATTTTTCCTCAGTTTATTCAACAACTGGAGAGTTATTATGCGTCACTCAGTATATTTAAAATTAGCAACAGTCCTTATCCGTGCCGATCTTCGTCGTGAAGAGCGTGAATGGCAACGAAAAGTTCGTCGCAGTTCATATGATCTACCATGGAACAATACTCACTTACTAAGAGATATTGGTCTTGAAGCTGACGGTCGACCGATTGGTTTTTCTGAACCAGAAGTCGTCACGATTGAACGTCGAGTACGTCATCTTCGTCGTGTTCTTAGCGCGCGAATACCGACGTAATCTTTCGGGGTTGATCGCACCTTTCAACCCCCTAAATCATTGACGGTGATAGTTAGGTGTCAAAAGTGAGCGCTTTTGAACTAGAACTGGACAAAAAAGAGAAGCATTGGCTTCTCTTTTTTGTTTTTTAATCGAGAAAAATCAACGTGCCCTAGTAAAGAAATAGAGTTCTACTAAGCTATAGAGAGCAAGGGAGGCCGGTTATGCAAAAGCATCAGTTAGACATGTGGTTACATGGAGAGCACAAAGACTCTTATCAAACACCCAAAGTGTACGTTATTGGCTGTTCTGATATTTCAGAATATCTATTGGCGGTGGAGTACAAACATAAGCTAGAACCGGTAAAGCAAGACGGCGAGCCGCTTCACTTTGGATCCTTGGATCAAGTGAAAGAGGAGTTACTCCGGCTCGGCTTTGAAAAGGCGTATCTTCGCTTACACAACGCCTATGATGAGTTTGGTAATGAGCCAAGCCAAAGCTACTGTGATATTGAACTGGCGCTCAAACCTCATTAAGAGGCGTTGGTAGCGAGATATTGATTCTAATTCCAGACTGTTTTTTAACGCACTGATAGTTTTGGCTATCGAGGCTCGATTAAACGATCTATGCGTAATGTGTTGTCAGTAATTTATGGGTGAATTGAGTTCGCAGATAGAAACCACGTGGTTTAGTTTTGATAGGTTTTCCGCTTGCACCGTAAGCTTCCGTTAACACACGACTGTTAGCAGCCTTCGGACGTAAATGCAGTGCTTCACCGTGTCTTGCTGTTATCTGTTCAACATTGCCTAAAACGATCAACTCCATCAGTTCTTCCCAATCTCGCTTCAAGAGTTCGTCTTCAGCTTGGCTAGGTGTCCATAATAATGGGGATCCTACATGCCTCTCTGCTAGCGGGATCTCTCTTTCTCCCTCGACAGGGATCCACAACACCTTAGACAGCTTGTTTCGAACGTGGCTGGTTTCCCAAGTTATGCCTTGCACACCCATCAAAGGAGCAACACACACAAAGGTGGTTTCGAGTGGCTTGCCAGAGTAGCTAATCGGAATGCTTTTTAGCTCAATACCGAGCTTGGCAAAATCTTGTTCTGGCTTACTGCCTGCAGGTGCACCCAAGTGCCATTCCAATAGCTGCCCAACCCAGCCTTTATCACGCTTAAGGTCGTTTGGCATCACCATCTCAGCTTCGTCAGCGAGCTCTTTAAAGGTCATTCCGGCGATGGCATACGCGCGCTCTAACAGCTCTTGTTGTGTTTGTGGTTCTGGTTTCATAATAAAAGGCATGATCAAAAAAAATGATTTTATCAGAAGTTATCACCAAATGACGACTGGTTAAGAAATGATCTCCTTGCGAGAAAAGGGATCAAACTCAGGGTTATCCACAGGACATAAAGGTAATTAATTGAAATATTAATTTAGTGGATAAATAAACAGGGGTTTATGGTGGATAAAATGCTTGCCAAATGGGGTTCAAAATGAATCTTTCACTTAGTAGTGTGGATAAACATCGGAGTGGTTGATCTTTAACCATGTCAGGTTTCTGAAAGATCTTTTACATTTCTAATGTTTTTTAAAACTAGAATTTTATTTTAATTTACTGATTTATATAATAATAAAATTATTTTGACTGATTTGTTGTTTTTGGTGTTGATGAATCTATGGATTAAAAAAAACGATTGCGGGTAATTCTTCACATAGTTATTCACAGAAAAGGTGAATAAATGTGGTCTATGTCTCACTATTGTGTGGGTAACTAGAATTTGAGCAAAACTTATCCATATTCCTAGTTATTATTCATAAATATAGCGCTTATCACGTCACTAAGTTTGCTCCGATTGGGGATATGTGGAAAAATCAGAGTAATTAAAAATTTAGATAGAGGTTGGCCAGTGATAGATGGCGATGGTTACCGATTAAATGTTGGTATTGTAATCTGTAACAACCATGGTCAGGTCTTCTGGGCTAAACGATACGGGCAACATTCATGGCAATTCCCTCAAGGGGGAATAGATGAAGGTGAGACTCCGGAACAGGCAATGTACCGCGAGTTGTATGAAGAGGTTGGCCTTACTAAAAAGGATGTAAAGATCGTCGCGACAAGTCGTCATTGGTTACGCTACAAGCTACCCAAACGACTGGTTCGGTGGGATTCTAAACCTGTCTGTATTGGACAAAAACAGAAGTGGTTCCTTTTGCGCTTAGATTGCGATGAATCGCATATCAATATGCAGCGTGGAAGTACACCTGAGTTTGATGGTTGGCGTTGGGTGAGTTACTGGTACCCAGTTCGACAAGTTGTTTCTTTCAAGCGAGATGTTTACCGTCGAGCGATGAAAGAGTTCGCATCTTTAGCAATGCCGTTTAAAGAGCGAAAAATAAAAGGAAAGCGCAAATTGCGTAGAGGTTAAGCATGCTCAGTCAACTAAGGGAAATAGTTGAACACGTATCAAGAGTTGAAGATGTGTCGACGGCTCTTGATATTTTGGTTAAAGAGACATGCAGTGCGATGCAGACGGAATGTTGCACCGTGTATTTGGCAAATAATGATATGCAGCGCCTTGAGTTGATGGCAACTCAAGGCCTGATCTTCAAAGGCAATAGCATTCACATTGGTTTTGACGAAGGTCTGGTTGGCCTTGTTAAAAGAAGTGCTGAACCTATCAACCTTGCACAAGCGTCTGCTCACCCTGCTTATAAGTTTTTTCCAGAGCTTGGAGAAAACGTCTATCACTCTTTTCTCGGTACTCCGATTATCCACCGCAAGCAAGTGCTCGGTGTATTGGTCATTCAACAGAAGACCCCACGTTTATTTAGTGAGATGGAAGAATCCTTCCTTGTCACGCTCTCTGCACAACTTGCCGTTATTGTGGCGCACGCCCAAACTCAAGGCCATTGGCTGTTAGAGCAACAGAAGCTACCGGCTACTAAAGGTATTGCAGCTTCATCGGGCGTGGCGATTGGTGACTTATGGTGGGACAACACTCAGCCTGAACTCACCGATGTTTATCCTGCTTCGACGCTCAATATAGAGAGAGAGCATGAGTTGTTGGCGGTAGCGGTTGAAAACGCCCTCAATGACTTTAAGCGCATGCGAAAGCGCTTAGATAGCGAAATCAATAAAGATGCGTTGGCGATCTTTGACCTGTTTACTCACTTACTCAACGATCCTATGCTGCGTAAGGATCTAAAAAGCCAAATCCAGAAAGGCGATAAAGCCGATTGGGCACTAAGACAGGTTGTAGAGAGTTATTCTAATCGCTTTGCTCGTATGTCGGACGTGTATCTTCGTGAGAGAGCACAAGACATCCGAGAGCTCGGACAAAGGCTGCTCTATTTCCTCCACAACTCTGAACATGAACTTCGCACGTTAGATAAGCCGATTATCCTAGTGGTTCGTGAGTTAACCGCTTCGGTATTAGCGTCTATTCCCAAAGAAAAGCTCTTAGCGGTGATTTCCTTGGAAGGGGCGGCGAACTCGCACGCAGCGATTTTATCTCGAGCGCTTGGCATACCTTCCGTCATGGGGGTAAACCTCAACCTAGCTCAAGCTAATGGCAAGCGAGCGATTGTTGATGGGTATAGCGGTGAGATCTTTATTGAGCCGACTAAAAGCCTGCTCAAAGAGTATCGAGGGCTGATTCTAGAAGAGAGTGAGCTCTCCTCTATGGTCAATCGCGAGCTGTACCTACCGGCAAAAACGCAAGACAACAAGCAAGTCGAGATTCTGCTTAATGCGGGTTTAAGTGCAGACACTAACATCGCTATCAACCAAGGCGTTGATGGCGTAGGGCTGTATCGAACTGAAATTTCTTTCTTGTTGCAGCAAAGATTCCCGTCAGAGGATGAACAATTCAAGCAGTATCGTTCTGTACTGGCAAGCTACCCAGAGAAACAAGTGGTGATGCGTACACTCGATATCGGTGGTGATAAGGCCTTACCGTATTTTCCTATCGAAGAGGACAATCCATTCCTTGGTTGGCGTGGTATTCGGTTTACGCTCGATCATCCTGACATCTTTATTATTCAGTTACGTGCCATGCTACGTGCGAGCTGTGAAAGCCATAACTTGAGTATTTTGCTGCCGATGATCTCTGGTGCACAGGAGTTGGATGACGCGCTACAGTTGATTGAACAAGCGTATGATGAAGTGCATGAGCTTGATAACCGAGTGCGTATGCCTCGCGTTGGTATCATGATTGAAGTGCCATCCATGCTGTACATACTGCCGCTGATTGCGCATAAGGTCGACTTTGTTTCAGTCGGTACCAACGACTTAACCCAATATTTATTAGCGGTTGATCGGAACAATTCACGAGTATCCGATGTCTATGAATCAATGCACCCTGCGGTGATCATGGCATTAAAACAAATTCATGATACTTGTAAGCAATATCAATTACCTGTTTGTATTTGTGGCGAGTTAGCCGGTGACCCGATGGGCGCGCTGCTATTGATTGGATTGGGGTATGAGACGTTAAGTATGAATACCTCGAATGTCGCAAGAACCAAATATTTGATTCGTCAGTCGAACTTGGCTGAATTACAGGATTTGGCAAATAAGGCACTTTCAAAACCGTATGGTAGTGACATCTATAGTATGATGCTGAACTATTTCGAAGAGCGTGAATTTACAGGCTTCATTCGAGCAGGTAAAAAATAGGATTTAACGTGTCATATGAACTGATAGGCTTGTTAGCGGGCCTTGGTGCTATTGTTGGTGTTTTAGCAGGCTTGCTAGGCATTGGTGGTGGTTTGCTGGTTGTTCCTGCCTTACTGTTTTTGCTTCCTAAAGCGGGTATCCCCCAAGAGTTTGCGATGCAAATGGCATTGGCTACTTCGCTATCAACCATCATCGTTACGTCGGGATCGTCTGCGATTAACCATCTAAAGTTGGGTAACGTAGAGATGTTTGTCGTTAAATGGTTGATGCCAGGTGTGGTGATAGGTGGCTTCCTCGGCTCTTTCGTGGCCGATGTAATTCCAGCTCAATACTTACCAAAAGTCTTTGGTGTGATTGTTTTGGTGTTGGCGTTGCAAATGCTATTGTCGATTCGCTCCAAGAGCCAAAAATCGATGCCGGGTTCAGCTAAAACCGTGTTGTGTGGCGGCGGGATTGGTTTGGTATCAAGCTTAGCGGGCATTGGCGGTGGGTCTTTATCGGTACCTTTCCTTAACCATCACGGTGTGGAAATGCGTAAAGCCGTCGGCTCATCTTCGGTATGCGGTTGTGTTATCGCGATTTCGGGAATGCTAGGTTTCATTTGGCATGGATCTTCTGTCGATGATCTTCCTGCGTATAGCTTGGGTTATGTTTATCTACCGGCTTTGATCGCGATATCTTGTACCTCAGTTTTGACCACTCGAGTGGGTGCGAAACTGGCCACTCAATTGCCAACCCCTGTGCTGAAGAAATTCTTTGCGGTATTTTTAATGTTTATAGCAGCCACAATGCTGCTGTAGTGTCTTTTCTGTTAGTCATTGAGCTAACCGTTAATCAATTTAGATAGAGAGCCAAGTATGTCTCAGGGTTTTATCGAATTCCCAAATATCGATCCTGTTCTTATTGAACTAGGACCAATCTCAGTTCGTTGGTACGGCCTAATGTACCTTGTCGGTTTTATGTTTGCTCTTTGGTTAGCAAATCGCCGAGCTGATCAACCGGGTAGTGGTTGGACTCGAGAGCAAGTATCAGACTTACTGTTTGCTGGCTTTCTAGGTGTGGTGTTGGGTGGTCGTATTGGCTACGTACTTTTCTACAACTTTGACCTTTTCCTAGCAGACCCACTGTACCTATTTAAGGTATGGACTGGCGGTATGTCTTTCCACGGTGGCTTGCTGGGTGTTATCACCGCAATGTTCTGGTATGCGAAAAAGAATGGTCGCACCTTCTTTGGCGTGGCAGACATGATTGCACCACTCGTCCCATTTGGTTTAGGTATGGGCCGTCTAGGTAACTTCATGAACAGCGAGCTTTGGGGCCGTGTGACTGATGTGCCATGGGCGATTGTGTTCCCTAACGGTGGTCCACTTCCTCGTCACCCATCTCAACTTTACGAGATGGCGCTTGAAGGTATCGTGCTGTTCTTCATCTTGAACTGGTTTATCAAAAAGCCGCGTCCTCTTGGTTCTGTATCAGGGTTATTCCTAGCTGGATATGGTACATTCCGCTTCTTAGTAGAATACGTACGTGAACCTGATGCTCACCTAGGTTTGTTCGGTGGATTTATCTCTATGGGACAAATTTTGTCACTGCCAATGGTTATCATCGGTGTGCTGATGATGGTGTGGGCATACAAGCGTGGTCACTACAAAGACGAATTACCACAACAAACGAAGTAAGGAATTGGTGTGAAACAGTATTTAGATCTCTGTCAGCGTATCGTTGATGACGGTACTTGGATTGAAAATGAACGCACGGGCAAGCGTTGCCTAACCGTGATCAATGCTGACCTTGAATATGATGTTGGTAATAACCAATTCCCACTGGTAACAACGCGTAAGAGTTTTTGGAAAGCCGCAGTTGCTGAGCTGCTTGGCTATATCCGTGGTTACGACAATGCTGAAGATTTTCGTAAGCTAGGGACTAAAACTTGGGATGCGAATTCTAACCTGAATGAAGCATGGCTGAATAACCCTTACCGCAAGGGTGAAGATGACATGGGCCGTGTTTATGGCGTTCAAGGACGTGCATGGGCAAAACCTGACGGCGGTCATATCGACCAACTGAAGAAGATTGTTGATGATCTAACTAACGGTATTGATGACCGCGGCGAGATCTTAAACTTCTACAACCCAGGTGAGTTCCACATGGGATGTTTGCGTCCGTGTATGTACAGCCATCACTTCTCACTACTTGGTGATACTCTGTACCTAAACAGCACTCAGCGCTCTTGCGATGTACCCCTAGGCCTGAACTTCAACATGGTTCAAGTGTATGTCTTCCTAGCTATCATAGCGCAAATCACGGGTAAGAAAGCTGGCGTGGCTTACCATAAGCTAGTAAATGCTCATATTTACGAAGATCAACTTGCACCTATGCGTGATATCCAGTTAAAGCGTGAGCCGTTAGCTGGCCCAACATTCCATATCAATCCTCAGATTAAGTCTCTAGAAGATTTGGAAACATGGGTAACGATGGATGACTTCTGGGTTGAAGGTTACGAATGCCACGAAGCGATTAAGTACCCATTCTCGGTTTAATCTCACTCGCTTTGTTTGATTGAAAGGCTGCCTCTGTGCAGCCTTTTTTGTATCTAAGTTACAGTGACGAGTAATCGAGATTCGAAGAGCAGAGAAATCATATGCTGTGTGATGCTTTATGTTACTCGTATACTCTCAACGCGCATTGGCTCTTTCTCTTCGATACTCGCTTACACGCATCTCGAATCTTTTTTCGATTCATCATTCCCTAGACTGACGAAGGAAGGAGTTGGGAGTCTCTTTCGTGGTGTGTTTGTGGGATTCCCTATCACGCTCGTTCCTCGCTGTAGGGAATGACGGAAATATATAGATGCGGGTAAACGAGATGCGGGATACGAAGAGCTAGAACGGACTTCTTTGGTGAGTAATGCTTACCTTACCGATTTACTCTTATATCGTATCAGTTTCAGCTCTTGTCACAAGCTTACTCATATCTCGAATTTGATTTTAGCTCTTCGTTACTCGTTTACCCGAATCCCGTATCTGCTCTTAAAAAGAAAAAGCCCGCAACCTAGGAGGTAGCGGGCTTTGCTATAAGCGATGTTTATTTTGCTATTAAGCGGTAAGAGCTAACACGCTACCAGGCAGTACAAGGAATACCGCAACAAGGTAACCAGCCACTACAGCTTTGTTCTTCACAGCCATGTCTGAAATCATGTCTGCCGCTTTAACTGGAAGTTCACGTAGGAACGGGATACCGAAGATGAATACCGTTGACATGATGTTGAACACCAAGTGTACTAGAGCAATTTGTAGTGCGAATACTGCGAACTCACCAGACACTGCTGTAGCTGCAAGTAGAGCCGTAATACATGTACCGATGTTTGCACCCAGAGTGAATGGGTAAACGTCACGTACTTTAAGAACACCTGAACCTACTAGTGGAACCATCAAGCTTGTTGTCGTAGAAGAAGACTGAACAAGGATAGTCACGATAGAGCCAGAAGCGATACCGTGGATTGGACCACGACCGATTGCGTTCTTTAGAATCTCACGAGCACGACCAACCATTAGGCTCTTCATCAGCTTACCCATTACAGTAATAGCTACGAAGATAGTTGCGATACCTAGAGCGATAAGCATGATGCCGCCAACAGTGTCGCCAAACGTTGATAGTGGTTCTTTAATCGCACTTACAACAGGCTTAGTGATTGGCTTGATGAAGTTAAGACCACCCATGCTCATATCACCTGTTGCTAGCATCGGTGATACTAACCAGTGAGAAATTTTCTCTAGAATTCCAAACGCCATCTCTAGTGGTAGGAAGATAGCAACGGCTAATAGGTTAAAGAAGTCGTGGATTGTCGCACTTGCGAATGCACGTTTGAACTCTTCTTTACAACGAACGTGACCAAGGCTAACTAGCGTATTGGTTACCGTAGTACCAATGTTAGCACCCATGATCATAGGAATTGCTAGCTCAACAGGTAAACCACCTGCCACAAGGCCAACGATAATTGAAGTAACTGTACTTGATGATTGAATAAGCGCTGTTGCTACTAAACCAATCATTAAGCCTGCAACTGGGTGTGAAGCAAATTCGAAAAGAACCTTTGCTTGCTCGCCTGTTGCCCATTTGAAGCCTGTACCAACCATTGAAACTGAAAGTAATAGTAGGTAAAGCATGAATGCCAAGTTAGCCCAGCGTAGCCAACGAGTAGTGCTCGAGATAGGCGCTGCTGCAGTAGTAGCTTGGTTCATAATGTTTTCTCCATTGGACCGTTTAAGTCTGTGTTTGGTCTGTTTGTTTAATCTGAGCGTGATGTTAGAGGGGAAATATTTCAGTAATATTACATTTTGGTTTAGGTGCGACTTTTTTGTGATGATTTACTCTTTAAATATTCCAATTGCTAATGTGGTTGTTTTAAGTTGTTGTTTTGAATTGTTTTTTTAATGGAAATTCTATAGGTGATATAGATCTTAAAAGTTAGAAAAAAATTGAAAATAATCGATGAAATATTACATTATGAAATCAGACACTTCGAAAAAATAAGTGGTAAATCTATGTTTGGTTAGGTTTTTCCGAGTTTGTTGAGTGGCGGTGTCATATTTGATATAAAAGGGTATCTACTCTTTTATTACGGCACATCTATGTCGCATCTCAACTACAACCATCTGTATTACTTCTGGATGGTTTGCAAGCAAGGCTCTGTTACTAAAGCTGCAGAAGCCCTATTCCTAACACCACAAACGGTAACGGGGCAGATAAAAGCCTTAGAAGAACGCATGGATGGCAAGTTGACCAAGCGTAATGGCCGAAGTGTTGAGCCTACAGAGCTTGGGCAACTGGTCTTTAAATATGCCGATCGTATGTTTGGCCTGAGTTACGAGATGCTGGACATCGTGAATTACAGCCAGCACTCCAATATTCTGTTTGATGTTGGCGTCGCGGATGCGCTCTCTAAAAGACTCGTCAGTAAGATACTGATGTCGACCATCCCTCCAGATAACAGCATTCACTTGCGCTGTTTTGAATCGACCCATGAAATGCTACTTGAGCAACTCTCTCAACATAAGCTCGATATGATTTTGTCTGACTGTCCGGTGGACTCTAGTCAAAGCCCGGGCCTGTTCAGTAAAAAGCTGGGTGAGAGTGGAATGAGCTTTTTTAGTTCAGGTCAGGTTGAAGGGGTTAATTTCCCTGCTGTATTGGAGCAAAGAAAGCTTTTGATCCCTGGCAGCCGAACCTCAATGGGTCGTAAAGTGCTGCAATGGTTTGATAGACAAGGGCTTAAGCCAGATATTTTAGGTGAGTTTGATGATGCCGCATTGATGAAGGCTTTTGCTCGTTACCATCATGACGTAATATTTTTAGCACCGACGATTTATATGTCTGAAGTGGAAGACGACACATCACTGCAACTATTAGGCGGTATTGAAGAGTTAAAAGAGGAGTACTACGTCATATTTGCTGAGAGGATGATCCAACATCCAGCAGTAAAAAACGTATGTGACGCAGATTTTAGCAAATTGTTCGAGTGAGATAGTTTGTTAATGAATTGATATCGATTATCATAACTCCGCAATATGCCGGAAATACTGATAGCCCGTAGTTGGCGTAAAGGTTGTAGGGAGCCAAACTATGAACTTAAAAGAGATGGAGAAGAACTCAGCACAAGCTGTGATTCTACTCAAAGCCATGGCTAACGAGCGTCGCTTACAGATTTTGTGCCTATTACATGGCACTGAACTGTCGGTTGGGGAGTTGTGTGGCAAGTTGGAACTGAGTCAGTCTGCTTTATCTCAACATCTTGCTTGGTTGAGAAGAGATGGTTTGGTCGAAACTCGCAAAGAAGCTCAAACTGTGTATTACACATTGAGTAGTGAAGAAGTAAAAGCGATGATTAACCTACTGCATGGTATTTACTGCAAGTAGCTTATTGCTGGTGGGAGGGGGATTTCTTATCAGCGATAGAATGACACAAGGAAGTGTTAGCATTTCACATTGAACGTTAGTGTTTACCTATCTATCTATCTATCTACCTATCTACGTACCAATTTGCTTCTCTATTTATTTTTCTGATTGTTTGTTTTATCTATCTGCTTAAATTGTTTATCGGTCAGAAAAACGGCTGTTAGCACGTAAAATAAAAGCGTTACTCAAAATTTAGATATAAAAAAACCGGCCTAGGCCGGTTTTTTTCGTTTTGCGTTGTAATCAAATTTCTATTAAAGAGCTTTGATTGCAGCAGCGAAACGAGACTTATGACGTGCAGCTTTATTCTTATGAATAAGGCCTTTAGTCGCCATACGGTCAAGAAGTGGTGTAACTTCTACAAGAGCAGCAGTTGCAGCTTCTTTATCACCAGCTGCGATAGCTGCGATAGTCTTTTTCATGTAAGTGCGCATCATAGAACGACGGCTAGCATTGTGCTGGCGACGTTTCTCAGCTTGGATAGCGCGCTTCTTAGCAGATTTACTGTTTGCCAAGGGTCTAACTCCCAAAAACTTAGTTCGGTGACAATTTAAGGGCGAGGACTATCCCTCATTAGCGCTTAATTGTCAAATGATTTGTGCAAAAACCAATCGTAGCCAAACAAACTTTGGTATGGAAAGGTCATCGCGGTTAAGATGGCGGGGATTCTAACAGCATTTTTAGACCAATGCTAATAAATATGCTTCTTAGGACAGGATAGTATTTATCCTCGCTTGAAAGTAATCAACCAGTGTCAGAGGTTTCTGTGAGTAAACGACTATTAAAGTCAGGCCTGATTGTCAGCGCAATGACTTTTGTTTCCCGTGTATTGGGGCTAGTACGTGATGTAGTAGTAGCAAATTTGATGGGGGCAGGAGCGAGTGCCGACGTATTTTTCTTCGCTAATAAAATTCCTAATTTCTTACGTCGACTTTTTGCAGAAGGTGCGTTTTCTCAAGCGTTTGTTCCTGTATTAACGGAATATCACGCCGCAGGTGATAAAGATAAGACACGAGATTTAATTGCTAAGGTGTCGGGGACGCTCGGGGTTTTAGTTTCTATTGTCACCGTCATCGGGGTATTGGGCTCTGGCGTGATCACCGCGATGTTTGGTGCGGGTTGGTTTATCGACTGGCTAAATGATGGCCCATCAGCACCCAAATTTGAGCTAGCGAGCTTTATGCTCAAGATTACCTTTCCTTATTTATGGTTTATCACCTTCGTCGCTTTATCTGGTGCCATTCTTAATACATTAGGTAAATTTGCGGTCTCTTCTTTTACTCCTGTGTTCTTGAACGTGATGATCATAGGCGCTGCATGGTTTATCTCACCTAATTTAGAACAACCAGAAATTGGTTTGGCTATTGGTGTGTTTCTTGGTGGCTTAGTCCAATTCCTTTTCCAAATGCCTTTCTTGATCAAAGCGGGTGTGTTGGTTAAGCCGAAGTGGGGATGGAGAGACCCGGGTGTGGTTAAGATCCGCACATTAATGATCCCTGCTCTGTTCGGTGTATCGGTCAGCCAAATCAACTTATTGTTTGATACCTTTATTGCCAGCTTCCTCGCAACAGGCTCTATCAGTTGGTTGTACTACTCAGACCGACTGCTTGAATTTCCTCTCGGTTTATTCGGTATCGCGATTGCGACTGTGATTCTTCCTGCTTTGTCTCGTAAACACGTAGATGCTCAAGGGGAAGGGTTCGCGCATACCATGGATTGGGGCGTGCGCATGGTGTTGCTGCTTGGTATTCCTGCGATGTTAGGTCTTATCGTTTTAGCTAAACCCATGTTGATGGTGCTATTTATGCGTGGTGAGTTCTCTCCACACGATGTACAGCAAGCATCGATGTCATTGGTAGTTTACGCATCAGGCTTGCTTAATTTCATGCTGATTAAAGTTTTAGCTCCGGGCTATTACTCTCGCCAAGATACCAAAACACCGGTTAAGTACGGCATTATCGCTATGGTGACCAATATGGTGTTTAACGCGATCTTTGCTTATTTTTATGGCTATGTGGGTTTGGCGATTGCGACGGCACTGTCTGCCTTTGTGAATATGGCCTTGTTATATCGAGGATTGCACCTTGCTGGTGTGTATCAATTAACTAAGACAACCTTGTTGTTCAGTGCCAAATTAATTATCTCAGGTGTGGTGATGGTAGCGGCTATTTTATGGCAGCTGGATAATATGCAACATTGGCTTGAATGGAGCTTTAGCCAGAGAGCGCTGACATTAACTGGCTTGATTGGACTTGGTGGCTTTGTTTATATTGTTTCGGTACTGATTTTAGGTATCCGAGTAAAACATTTAAAAGCAGCGACAGATTAATACTGATTAGTATATAATCCGTCGGTTTCACACAATAAATGATGCAAATAACAGGTTTTAGCTGATCATAATGGAACTGATCCGAGGTATACACAATATTAAAGCGCAGCATCATGGCTGTGTATTAACCATAGGTAACTTCGATGGTGTTCATTTAGGACATCAAGAGGTTTTGAGTCAGGTTTCTAAACAAGCTGCAGCATTAGGGCTACCTTCTGTTGTTATGACGTTTGAACCGCAGCCTATGGAGCTGTTTGCCCGAGATAGAGCGCCAGCACGTTTAACTCGTTTACGAGACAAATACGTGCAACTGAGTAAGCTAGATATCAGTCGCTTATTGTGTGTTAATTTTAATCAGTATTTTGCAAGTTTATCCGCGGAAGCATTCATTAAGGATCTTTTGGTTGATAAGCTTGGTGTGAAGTTCTTGGTGGTTGGTGACGATTTTTGCTTTGGTAAAGGTCGTACCGGTAATTTCGCTATGCTCAAAGAGGCGGGCGAGAAGTACGGTTTTGAGGTGGTCAGCACCCAAAGCTATTGCTTAAACCAATTACGAGTAAGCAGTACTGAGATACGAAATGCATTAGCGGTCGATGACTTGGCTGCAAGTGCTACCATGTTAGGACGTGATTACAGTATTAGTGGTCGAGTGTCCCATGGTCGAAAACTAGGGAGAACTATCGGTTTCCCTACCGCTAATATTCCATTAAAGCGTTGTGTTTCTCCTGTATCGGGAGTGTATGTTGTTGAAGCTTTGGATATCGACGGTGTTCCTGTCGGTGGCGTTGCTAATATTGGACAACGACCAACAGTTAATGGGGTAAGGCAGCAATTGGAAGTGCATTTTTTTGACTTTAAAGCCAATTTATATGGTAAACAGTTAGAAGTACGACTTTTGCACAAACTGCGCGACGAGATAAAATTTGAATCGTTCGACGCACTAAAGAATCAAATAGAATTGGATGCTGAAGCCGCAAGGGTGTGGCTGCTTCAGCTAAAGAATTAATCGGATGATTCCACCGATTAACATAATGTCTAACTTCGCCCAATATAACGGAATTAAGAATCGATGAGTGATTATAAAGATACCCTGAACTTACCAGAAACAGGGTTCCCAATGCGCGGCAATCTGGCAAATCGTGAGCCAGAAATGCTGAAGCGTTGGTACAAAGAAGATCTTTACGGCGAAATCCGTAAGGCAAAGAAAGGTAAAAAATCTTTCGTACTGCATGATGGCCCTCCATACGCGAACGGCGATATTCACATTGGCCACGCGCTGAATAAGATTCTTAAAGACATTATTATCAAATCTAAGACCCTTTCTGGTTTTGATGCACCGTACATCCCTGGTTGGGACTGTCACGGTCTTCCAATCGAGCTAATGGTTGAGAAGAAGAAAGGTAAGCCTGGTCAGAAGATTTCGGCGGCTGAATTCCGCGAAGAGTGTCGAAAGTACGCTGCGGGTCAAGTTGAAGGTCAGAAAGAGAGCTTCAAACGTCTTGGCATCATGGGCGAGTGGGACAAACCTTATCGCACTATGGATTTTGGCACAGAAGCGAACATCATTCGTTCTCTTGGCAAAATCGCAGACAAAGGTCACCTTCTTAAAGGTTTCAAACCCGTTCACTGGTGTACTGATTGTGGTTCTGCTCTGGCTGAAGCTGAAGTTGAATACAAAGATAAAGTTTCTCCATCTATCGATGTGAAATTTACAGCAGCTGACGAAGCGGCGCTTCTAGAGAAATTTACTCTAGCTGAAGGTCATGCGGGTCAAGGCGAAATTTCTATCGTTATCTGGACAACAACACCATGGACTCTGCCTGCTAACCGCGCAGTATGTCTACGTGATGATCTTGAATACGTGCTTATCCAAGTTGAAGCGAATGGCGACCAGCCTGCTCAACGTATCGTTGTTGCTTCTGAACTAGCAAAAGACGTAATGGATCGTGCAGGTATCGAGCACTTCCACAACCTTGGTTTTGCTACAGGTGCTGATCTTGAGCTTTCTCAGTTCAACCACCCGTTCTACGACTTTACTGTTCCTGCAGTTCTTGGCGATCACGTAACAACAGATTCAGGTACTGGTGTGGTTCACACTGCGCCTGGTCACGGTCAAGAAGATTTCGTGGTTGGTAAAAAGTACAACCTAGAAATCGCTAACCCAGTTGGTTCTAACGGCGTTTACCTGCCAGATACAGAGCTATTTGCTGGTCAGCACGTATTCAAAGCGAACGACTCTGTTTTAGAAGTTCTAAAAGAGAAAGGTGCACTTCTGCATCACCACGCTTACGAGCACAGCTACCCACACTGTTGGAGACACAAAACTCCAATCATCTTCCGCGCAACACCACAATGGTTCATCTCTATGGATCAAGCTGGCCTACGTGCTAAAGCACTAGAGTCAATCAAGAGTGTTGAGTGGTTGCCTGAATGGGGTCAAAGCCGTATCGAAGGCATGGTTGAAGGTCGTCCTGAGTGGTGTATCTCTCGTCAACGTACTTGGGGTGTGCCAATTGCTTTGTTTGTTCATAAAGAAACAGCAGAACTTCACCCAGAAAGCCCAGCGCTTATTGAAAAAGTTGCGAAGCTAGTTGAAGAGAAAGGCATTCAAGCTTGGTGGGATGTAGACGCTGCTGAACTTATGGGCGCAGAAGACGCTGATAAGTACGAAAAAGTAATGGATACGTTAGACGTATGGTTCGACTCAGGTGTTACGCACTTCTCTGTTGTTGATTCTCGTGAAGAGTACAACTTCCCGAACGAAGAGCGCACTCACAGTGCTGATCTTTACCTTGAAGGTTCAGACCAACACCGTGGTTGGTTCCAGTCTTCTCTAATTTCATCTATCGCGATGAAAGACGAAGCACCGTACAAGCAAGTACTAACGCACGGTTTCGTAGTGGATGGTAACGGCCGTAAGATGTCTAAATCTATCGGTAACGTTGTTGCTCCTAAAGACGTAACCAACAAGCTAGGTGCAGATATCCTGCGTCTATGGGTTGCTTCTACAGACTACACGGGTGAAGTTGCGGTTTCTGATGAAATCCTGAAGCGTTCAGCGGATGCTTACCGTCGTATTCGTAACACGGCTCGTTTCTTCCTAGCGAACTTGAACGGTTTCAACCCTGAAACTGACCTAGTTCCTGCTGAAGAGATGGTTGCACTTGATCGCTGGGCTGTTGGCCGTGCTCAAGCTGCACAAGAAGAGATTGTTAAAGCATACGGCGAGTACAACACTCACGGTGTGACTCAACGTCTAATGCAGTTCTGTTCTATCGAAATGGGTTCTTTCTACCTAGACGTAATCAAAGACCGTCAGTACACAGCGAAGCAGGGCAGCCATGCTCAACGTAGCTGTCAAACGGCGCTTTACTACATCGTAGAAGCTCTAGTTCGTTGGATGGCACCTATCATGTCGTTCACTGCAGATGAAATTTGGAACGAAATGCCAAGCTCTTTACCAACTGGAGAGCAGCGCGACACGTTCGTATTCACAGGTGAGTGGTTCGAAGGTCTATTTGGTCTTGCAGAAGGCGAAGAGCTAAGCAACGAATTCTGGACTGAAATCCAGTCTGTTCGTGGCGCAGTGAACAAGCTTCTTGAAGATGCTCGTAAAGAGAAAACGATCGGTGGTGCACTGCAAGCTGAAGTTACTCTATACGCTGACGATGCACTAGCGGCTAAAATCAACAAGCTAGAAGATGAGCTACGTTTCGTACTTATCACCTCTGCAGCTGTTGTTAAGCCACTGAGCGAGAAGTCTGATGCAGCGCAAGCGACAGACGTTGCTGGTCTATTCGTTGAAGTTGCGGCTACTGAAGCTGAGAAGTGTGACCGTTGCTGGCACCACACTCCAGATGTAGGCACTATCGAAGGTCACGAGAAAGTTTGTGGTCGTTGTGTGTCGAACATCGACGGTGAAGGCGAAGTGCGTAAGTTCGCATAACGACTCAGAGAAAGACTGAACTTTTTGTAAAAATCATAGCCCCAGTATCAACTGGGGTTATTTTTAGTTATAGGAAATGTGTTTAACCAAGTTGGTAATCAAGGTCACGTAAGGTGACTAACAATGAATACCAACTTCGTAAATACTAGGAATAGAAATGAGTGAAGTTTCGTTAAAACAATCTGGTGTACGTTGGTTATGGCTGGCTCTATTGGTCTTCTTGGCTGATATCGGCATTAAACTCTTTGTCATGGACAATATGGGTTATGGTTGGGCAAACCGTATTGAGGTGCTGCCATTCTTTAACTTTTTGTACGTGCATAACTACGGTGCAGCGTTTAGCTTCTTGAGTGATCAAAGTGGTTGGCAGCGTTGGTTATTTACGGGTATCGCATTTGCGGTAACAGGTATGCTGACGTACTGGATGAGCAAACTACCAGCAACAGAGAAGTGGAATAACATTGCTTATGCGATCATCATTGGTGGTGCAGTAGGTAATGTGTTTGACCGAGTCGTACATGGCTTTGTTGTCGATTACTTAGACTTCTACTGGGGCACTTACCACTGGCCTGCATTTAACTTAGCTGATATGGGAATCTGTATCGGTGCTGCGATGATCATCTTAGATGGTTTCCGTAAGAAAGACGAAAGCAAATAGCTTGCTTCAAAGTCAGTCTATGACTCACAGAATAGAATAGCCCTAAGCGCTGTCGGTTGATTCCGACGGCGCTTTTTTTTATGCTTCAGTCAACAAGGAAGCAAAGCACAGCGCATCCTCAAATAATAAAGAAGTCTAAGGAAAGTAACGTGGCAGCAATTAAAAATGATTCAGCAGTAACTCTACATTTTACGATTAAAATGAAGGATGGTTCAGTTGCCGATAGTACGGAGAACATGGGCAAACCAGCGAAGTTCGTCATGGGTGATGGCAGCCTAAGTGAGAACTTTGAAGCGTGCTTACTTGGACTTGAAGCCGGCACTGAAAAGTCTATCGAACTGAAGGCGGAAGACGCGTTTGGTATGCCAAACCCAGATCATATTCACTATATGGATCGTGCTAAGTTTGTTGGCGACTCTGAAGTTGAAGTGGGCACTATCATGGCATTTTCAGGTCCTGACGGTATGGAAATTCCAGGTATTATTACTGAGATCGCAGGTGATTCAGTGACGGTTGATTTTAATCACCCACTCGCTGGTCAAGACGTTAGCTTTGACGTCAATATCTTAACGTTAGAATAACTCTCTTAACGTTAGAATAGCTGTCTTCACGCTAGAATAAGATAGCCTTACAGCTGTGATCTCACCCAGAGCTTCACTGTCTAGACGCTTCACTGTAGAATGCGAACCTCGCTGACGGCGAACTCTATAGAAGCAACCTTAGTACCGCGGTAAATGATGAGCAATGAAATGAAAATAATGTTAGCTAACCCTCGTGGCTTTTGTGCCGGTGTCGATCGTGCGATCAGCATCGTAGAGCGTGCACTCGAAATGTATCAGCCACCGATCTATGTTCGCCATGAAGTGGTACACAACCGCTTTGTTGTTGAGGGGCTCAAGCAGCGTGGTGCTATTTTTGTCGAAGAACTGAGTGAGGTGCCAGACGACAACATCGTGATCTTTTCGGCTCACGGTGTTTCTCAAGCGGTTCGTAAAGAAGCGAAAGAGCGTGAGTTAACGGTATTTGATGCGACGTGTCCTTTGGTGACTAAAGTTCATATGGAGGTTGCTCGTGCGAGCCGCAAACATATGGAAGTGGTACTGATTGGCCACGCAGGTCACCCTGAAGTGGAAGGCACTATGGGTCAGTACGCGAGCCAAACTGGTGGTATGTACTTGGTTGAAAGACCAGAGGACGTACAGAACCTCGTGGTGAATGATCCAAGTAACCTGCACTATGTTAGCCAAACTACGCTATCAGTAGATGAAACTGCAGATGTGATTGAAGAGCTACGTCGAGTGTTCCCTGAGATTCAAGGCCCACGTAAAGACGACATCTGCTACGCGACTCAAAACCGTCAAGACGCTGTGCGTGAGATGGCGAATGACGTTGATGTGGTGATAGTGGTTGGTTCTAAGAACTCATCGAATTCAACTCGTCTAAAAGAGCTAGCTGAGAAACTAGGCACACCAGGCTACCTAACTGACTGTCCTGAAGACATTCAAACCGAGTGGGTTGAAGGGAAAAAGAAAATCGGTGTAACAGCCGGTGCTTCTGCTCCTGAAGAGCTAGTTAACCAAATCTTAGATCGTATCCGCGAGCTAGGTGCTACCGATGTTGAAGAGATTCAAGGTCGTGAAGAGAACATGTTCTTCGAAGTACCAAAAGAGCTACAGATTAAACAAGTCGACTAATTTCTATCGATTCTTAAACAGTAAAAAGCCAACGTTGATGCGTTGGCTTTTTTGATCGTGCTATATCTAAACCTGAAATTTGTTTACTGGAGGCCGAGTTGCTCTTTTAACGTCTTGAGATAGCGACGACTCACCGGGACTTCAAAGCCCGTCAGTGTGATGATCTCGGCTAATCCATTCTCTAGTAACTTGATCTCTTGGATCGATTTTATGTTGATCAAATATTGTCGATGGCAGCGGATCAAATCGGTCTTTTCTTCCAAGATCTTCAGGGTTAGTTGCGAGGTTGCTGTTTGTGATGAGCTACGAACATGCACGCCACTGATATCAGAATAGGCGCATTCAACCGTTTGGCTTGCCATGATCACAATGCGGTTATGACCAATACACGGAATCTGCTCTAAGTGGCAGGGAGCAATCGCAGAGATGTCTTGTGCTGGCGCTTTCTGATTCTGCTTGATGACCTTATTCAGACGGCAAACACTCTTGTTTAATCGACAAGGTTCGACGGGTTTGAGTAGGTAGTCAAAGGCATTGTCTTCAAAGGCTTGAATCGCATATTGATCGTAGGCGGTCACAAACACCACATAAGGCATGGTTTCCGGGTCAAGCATGCTCAGCAATTCAATCCCAGTAACCTGAGGCATTTGAATGTCCAAATACACCACGTCAGGCTTGAGAAGGTTGATTTGCTTTAGCCCTTCAATTGCATTACTCGCTTGGCCAATGACTTCCACTTCTCCTGTTTCAGTCAGCAGCTCAATCAACTCTTCGCGAGCAAAAAGCTCATCATCGACAACTAGTGCTTTTAACATCCTACAATCTTCATCTTGATTCTATCCCTGCTTGTTTCTATATATGTCTTCTAAATATGCTTACCGAGAAGCTATCACCCACGAAAAGACCGTTATTTTAGTATAGGTATGATAAAGCTCATTCGAGTAAATTGCTGTGGTTGAGATTCTATTTTTAGTGCTGAGTCTTGTCCAAAGAAATTAGTGAGTCGTTTATCAACAATCTCCATACCTAATCCGACATGATCTTGAGATGGTTTCTGATAGTTGCCTGCATTGTCTTCGACGATCAGTTTGAATCCACCTCCGAAAGGTTCGCTGTAGATCTTTACTGTGCCACCTTCCAACATGTTCGAAATACCATGTTTGATGGCGTTTTCTACCAGCGGTTGCAGTGTAAAGCTCGGCAATTGAGATTCATATAACTGCGGGTCGATATCCCATTCCACTTCTAGTCGATCGGTAAAGCGTGCTTTCTCTATGGTCAGGTAAGCGTTGACGTGTGCCAGTTCGTCTTTGAGCTTCACGGTGTTGATGTTCTGCTTTAGGTTGCTTCTAAAGAAGTGAGACAGGTGTTGAATCAACTCTCGAGCTTTATCTGGGTCACGACGTGTTACTGCGCTGATAGTATTAAGCGCATTGAACAAGAAGTGCGGGTTCACTTGAGCGTGCAGCAGTTTGATTTCTGCTTGTGTCAGTAGCGTTTGCTGCTGCTGGTAGTTGCTAAATAGGATCTGGCTCGATAATAGTTGAGCGATACCTTCACCCATCGACATATTGATAGTTGAGAATAGTTTCAGCTTTGGCTCATAGAGCTTGATGGTGCCGACCACTTCGTTACCCGCGCGCAATGGAATAATCAACGCAGAACCCAATTTACAATCCTGCGACAAGGAGCATTGGTATGGGTTCTCTTTGCCATCAAGGTAGATGATGTCGTTCTGTTCCATCGAAGTGAGCGTGCTTTGCGATGAAATCGGGGTGTTCGGAATATGGTGTTCATCACCAATACCAACGAACGCGAGGATTTTCTCTCGGTCGGTAATCGCTACCGCCCCTACGTTGGTCTCTTCATAAACGATACGTACGATTTTTTGTGCGTTATCGGAATTGAACCCACCATGCAAAATACCCACCGAACGTTCGGCAATGGTCAGTGCGCGGCGTGAGAAGGTAGCCGAGTACTTTTCGAAGATGGTTTTTCTGTCTTGGATGATGCTCATGAACAGTGCTGCACCGACCGAGTTAGCGATGATCATTGGCGCCGCAATATCGGAGACCAGAGCATAGGATTGTTCGAAGGGTTTTGCGACCGCCAGCAGAATCAGCATCTGAATGATCTCTGCAAACAGGGTTACCGAGAAAACCACTAACGGATTAAACAGTTGGCTGGCTTTGTTCTTTCTCACGAGATAAACGTGTAACAGGCCGCCAATCAAGCCTTCTGCTGTGGTTGAAATCGCACAAGCCAAGTCTGTGAAGCCGCCTAATGAGTAACGGTGAATTCCACCAGTAAAGCCGACGGCAAAGCCAACGACAGGGCCGCCAAACAGACCTCCCATTACCGCACCCATCGCACGCGTGTTGGCGATGGCATCATTGATCTGCAGTCCGAAATAGGTACCCATAATGCAGAACAGGGAAAACAGAACGTAGCAGCTGATCTTATGGCTTAAGCGAGATGAGATGCTCAACAAAGGGAGAATCAGTGGGGTTTTACTCAGCATGTAAGCAATCACTAAGTAGACGCAGGTTTGTTGCAGCAGAGAGAGAATGAGTTCCATATTTTCACCTATTGAGACGCTTGTTAAGTGTAAAGCTCATTGCTTGGTAACGGTAGCTTTGCTTGTGTTTTCGTAGGTTATATTCGCTTCCCAGAGTCGAAAGCACTAACGCCTGAAAACACTAAAGCCCATCACAGAGGACGGGCTTTAGTCTTAATTTCCACGAATCACTGGGTGATACGGGAGCAAGCGAAGTGTGTTTGGCTTGTTCTTTTGTCTCTCTATGAAGACGTGTCTCTTGTTCTCAAGAGTCTGAAAGAACTAGGCGGTTTTGGTGACGCCTTTTGCTTCTTTTTCTTCTTCATCAGCAAGGTCGATATCGCCTTTGCCTTTTGAAATTTTGATAACGTAAGCCGCAATTCCGAATGCACTCACCACGCCGATGATGGTTGAAAGCTGCATTGGTAGACCGAAGCCCAGTTGGCTGTTGTTCAGGATGAATGTGATACACACAGATGTCATGAACACAGCTGGAACCGTTGTTACCCAGTGCAGTTTATTGTGACGAAGTAGGTAAGCCGAAGCTGTCCATAGCATCATGACTGCTGTTGATTGGTTAGCAAAACCGAAGTAGCGCCAGATGATACCGAAATCAACTTGAGTCAGGATGCCACCGATAACGAACAGTGGTAACGCCATTAGTAGACGGTTACGCAGTGTTTTCTGTTCCATGTTGAAGTATTCAGCAAGGATAAGACGGCTTGAACGGAACGCTGTGTCACCAGAAGTGATTGGCAGGATAACCACGCCAAGGAAAGCAAGGATACCGCCAAATACACCCAGTAGGCCAAATGAAGCGCTGTATACCACGTTACCAGGGCCGCCGTTTGCAATCGCGTCAGATAAAGATTCAACTGAACCGAAGAATGACAGAGCAAGCGCACACCAGATTAGAGCGATGATGCCTTCACCAATCATTGCACCGTAGAATACGAAGCGACCATTTTTCTCGTTTTCCATGCAACGCGCCATTAGTGGAGACTGAGTTGCGTGGAAGCCAGAGATAGCACCACAAGCGATGGTAATAAATAGAGCAGGCCAAAGTGGTAGATCGTTAGGGTTCATGTTGGTGAACATGTCTTTCATCTCGAAGCCACCCATGATTTGGTGCTCGTCAGATAGACCAATCGCAGTGATTAGGCCAACAGACATAAAGATAAGCAGTGCACCGAACAATGGGTAGAAGCGACCAATGATTTTATCGACAGGGACAATCGTTGCGATGATGTAGTAAGCAAAGATGATGACAACCATGGTGCTCGTAGACATTACGAAATCAGTTTGGTCGTTCACTAGGTTAGTGATCATGCCTGCTGGAGCAGAAACGAACACCACACCAACAAGAAGCAGTAGAACAATGGCAAAGATGTTCATAAAGTGTTTTGCGCCATTGCCTAGGTAACGTCCAGTGATGGTTGGAACCGAAGCGCCACCATTGCGGATAGATAACATACCTGAGAAGTAGTCGTGTACGGCACCTGCGAAGATACAACCTAGCACGATCCAAAGCATTGCTGCTGGGCCGTAAAGGGCACCCATGATAGGGCCGAAGATTGGACCTACACCTGCAATGTTAAGCAGTTGAACTAGGTAAACCTTTGGCGTCGACATTGGAACGAAGTCCACGCCGTCTTGCTTGGTGTGAGCGGGTGTTTGACGCTTTTCATTGATACCGAAAATCTTCTCGATAAAGGCACCGTAAATAAAGTAGCCACCAATGAGTGCTGCAACACAGGTAAGAAACCACATCATAATTTGTTATCCCTGAATGTATTAATTAAGTCAGGGTGTATATTAAAGGAGTGTATGAGAAGAAACTTCCGCTATGAGAGTGAGTGGTCGAATAGCTAATTAAGTGGTGTTATAACTGATTGAGCGGTTTGTTCTCTTGCTTAAGAGGACAACAACAGACAATGAGTGGACATCAGTACGTGTTCAGCGGAGAATCACCACAAAGGCAGCGCTTCGTCAGAAAGTGGTGAAGTAACAATATAAAGGATTGAAATGAAAAAAATAATCGTACTATTCGCCGTGGCATTTAGCCTTGCAGGATGCAGCGCCAATGTTCAAGATTTAGCCGCTGAGGGCAATTGGCAAGAGATTGGCTATCGTGATGGTATCAAAGGCCACACTCAGCGTTCGTATTCAGAGATGACTGAGCTTGGCGCAGTTGATCAAGCGAGTTACACAGAAGGTTATCACCTAGGTGTGACTGAATATTGTAATCCGAACCATGCTTATCAGATTGGTTTATCTGGTCAGGTGTATGAAGGCGTGTGCTCTGGTACGGAAGATGCTCAACGTTTCCGCATGGAATGGCAACGTGGCTGGGATGAGTTCTCAAACGACTATTAAGCCCAAGCTAGCGATAAAAAATTAAAACTAAAAAGACCAGTACCGCATGTGTACTGGTCTTTTTGTTTGTAGTGAGAGTAACAGAAGCAGATTACTGATTATTCTCGACGGCTTTTCTCAAGAAGCCATTTTGCTTATCAAGCTGAGCCTTGGCTAACTCTAAATCTAGCCCTGTTAGAATCATCAAAATAGATAACTTCACATCGTAATCAGTCGCTTTAAGTGTCGACACCGCCAGTGCTTTATCGCACTCCGTTGCTTGGATAACGATACGAGCGGCGCGGGCAACCAACTTTTCATTGGTCGCTTTTACGTCGACCATAAGGTTTTGGTAGCTCTTACCAATGCGAATCATGCTGGCAGTGGTCAGCATATTAAGCACCAGCTTTTGTGCTGTACCTGATTTGAGTCGTGTTGAACCAGTCAATGCTTCTGGGCCAACCACCGGGCTAATTGCGATTTGAGCGATTTCAGCAATTGGAGAGTCAGGGTTACAAGATAATGCAACCGTTACTGCGCCAAGCTGATTGGCATAGTTGAGTGCACCAATCACGTAAGGTGTGCGACCGCTCGCAGCAATACCTACCACGACATCATTTTCTGAAAACTGAATCGCTTTCAGATCTTCAATGCCGAGAGTTAGCGAGTCTTCTGCACCTTCTTTGGCTTTTAAAATCGCCTCTGGTCCGCCTGCAATTAAGCCGATAACCATTTTGTCCGAAACACCGAAAGTCGGTGGGCATTCTGAGGCGTCTAACACACCTAATCGACCACTGGTGCCTGCGCCCATATAAATCAGTCGACCACCGTTTTGAAAGGCATGAGCAATTTTATCGACCGCTTTCGCGATCTGTGGCAGTTCCGCTTCAATCGCCAGTGGGACTTGTTTGTCTTGTTGGTTAATCTTTTCAACCACTTCGAGAGAGGTGAGCAGATCAATATCCATAGTGTCAGGGTTTCTCCCCTCCGAAACGAGGTGCGAGAGCGCTGATATGAGAGCGTCGTTACTCATAATGATCCTTAAATGGTGATTCTAAAATTATGGTTCTAAAGTTGTTTAGTCAGCTCGATAGAGAACGCCTAGAGAGGCCGCTCTGCTTGCGCCAGTCACTTCTGGTAAATTGCTTGGCAGTTTATGAACATGACGCTGAGCAAGCCACGCAAAGGCCATTGCTTCCATGTAATCGGCATCCACGCCTTTACTGGTGGTTGAGTCAACCTCCCAACTTGGAAGCAGTTCAGACAGTCTCTTCATCAACAATGGGTTTCTTGTACCACCGCCACACACATACAGTGCAGGCTGGTTACCCAAGCGATAAGTCTCCACTTCATTGGCTATCGTCAATGCGGTGTATTCACAAAGCGTGCGCTGAACATCTTCTACTGCAAGATCTTTAAATTCTGTTAATTGTTGCTCTAGCCAAGGTAGGTTGAATAGTTCTCTACCAGTACTTTTCGGTGGCATTTGAGATAGATAAGACTCATTTAACAACTGTTCGAGTAAAGCTTGATTGAGTTGACCTTTAAGCGCAAATTGCGCATCACGGTCAAACTTCTCACCCGTGTGTTTATCAACCCAAGCGTCCATCAACATATTGCCCGGACCTGTATCATAACCAAGCGTTGGCTGATTAGGGCGCAGCACTGAAATATTCGAGATACCACCAATATTCAACACCACAACTGAGCTGTCTTGTGGCTGGAAAATAGTATGGTGGAAGGCAGGGACTAATGGCGCACCTTGTCCGCCTAATGCCATGTCTTTACGCCTGAAATCGGCAACCGTTTGAATCTGTGTTTTAGCGGCAATGATGTTGGCATCACCCAACTGCATGGTAAATGGAGATTCGCCGCTTGGCTGGTGGAATACCGTTTGACCATGATTACCAATCGCAGTCACAGAAGATGCAGGTGTACCTGACTTTTCGAGAAGTTGCAAAACCGCATCGCCAAACAGATGGCCAAGCTGGTGGTCGAGTTCTCCAATGGCAATTAAATCGGTTTTCTGACCAATACAAACTTCAAGCAGACGCGCTTTGAGGTCGTCAGGCATTGGGAACTCATCATGAGCAAGCAATGTGATGCGCGTATCTTCAATCGACACTAAGGCAGTATCAACACCGTCCATACTCGTCCCTGACATCACACCGATATACAGTTCTTTATGATCCATTTCTAAGCTCTTGCACTGCATTCTTAAAGTCTTCCACAGATTGGTTTAAAAACATTGTAAAGCAAATTTAAAGAGAATAATCTCGGGAAGTTTATGAAATTAGGTTTAATAAGGGATAAATATGGGACCGTTGTGGGTTGATGTTGCAGGCTACGAGCTGACAGCTGAAGACAGAGAAATTTTAGATCACCCAACTGTTGGTGGTCTCATCTTATTTGCTCGAAACTACCACGATAGCAAACAGTTATCGGCGTTAAACAAAGAAATTCGTAAGGTAGCGAAACGTCCTATTTTGATTGGTGTCGATCAAGAAGGTGGCCGAGTTCAGCGCTTCCGCGATGGCTTTTCAATTATCCCAGCTGCTCAAGAATTCGCGACTAAGAATAATGGCGAACAGTTAGCAGAACAAGCGGGCTGGCTGATGGCGGCAGAATTGATTGCCCACGATATCGATCTGAGCTTTGCGCCAGTATTAGACAAAAGCCATGACTGTAAAGCGATTGGTAGCCGAGCGTTTGGCGAAGATATTGATACTATTGTTCGTCATAGCAGCGCTTTCATCAAAGGCATGAAGTCGGTTGGCATGGCGACGACAGGCAAGCACTTCCCTGGACACGGTGGCGTGATTGCTGACTCACACTTAGAGACGCCATATGACCCTAGAGACGACATCTTTGAAACAGACATGGCAATCTTCAAGGCGCAAATTGAAGCTGGAATATTGGATGCCATGATGCCAGCTCACGTGGTTTTCTCTCACTATGATGATCAACCTGCGAGCGGTTCACAGTATTGGCTGCAGAAAGTATTGAAGCAGCAGCTTGGGTTTAAAGGCTTGGTGTTCTCTGATGATTTAACGATGGAAGGCGCTGCCATAATGGGTGGACCAGCCGACAGAGCGAAAGCGGCCTTGAATGCAGGTTGTGACATGGTGTTGATGTGTAATAAACGAGATGCACAAATTGAAGCTCTGGATAACTTAGCGATTCAAGAGGTGCCTTTAGCCAACTCATTGCTTAAAAAACACAGCTTTGATTTGTCGAAACTTCACTCGGATGCTAGGTGGAAAGAGACCTCAGAGACGATTAAGCGAATGCTAGGCAGTGAGTGATAAATAAACACATAATAATTTTAGATAAGGCGATATGATAAATATCGCCTTTTTTGTATGTGTGATCCATGGTTTAAACCTATTTATCTCTTAGAGTGAGCTAAATTCAATGTGTAAGATAAAATTTACAGTTAATGTTTTTTATTGTTTACACTTGCAATCGTTTTTTTAGCTGTTATTGTGTTTTTAAAGATTGTTAGCCCAAATGGAAATGTTGGGTGTAAAAATAAATATACAGGTTGAGTTATGCAGAAAAGTGAATTAAGCAATGTCAATATCATCGACGAACAGGTACTGATTACTCCTGAGGAGTTAAAAGCAAAACTGCCTTTGAGTGATAATGCTCGTCGTTTCATTCAAGAGTCTCGTCAAACTATCGCAAACATCATTCATAAGAAAGATCATCGCATGCTTGTTGTATGTGGCCCATGTTCTATCCATGACATTGAAGCTGCGAAAGAGTACGCGAAACGCCTAAAAGCCTTATCTGAGCAACTTAGCGATCAACTGTATATTGTTATGCGTGTTTACTTTGAGAAACCTCGTACCACTGTCGGTTGGAAAGGTTTGATCAATGACCCACATCTAGACGGCACTTTCGATATTGAGCATGGTCTGCATGTTGGTCGTGAACTACTTGTTGAACTCGCTGAGATGGAAATCCCACTAGCGACTGAAGCATTAGACCCAATTAGCCCGCAATACCTAGCAGATACCTTCAGCTGGGCGGCTATTGGCGCTCGTACGACTGAATCTCAAACTCACCGTGAGATGGCAAGTGGTCTTTCAATGCCAATCGGTTTTAAAAACGGCACCGATGGCAACCTAGGCACTGCAATCAACGCAATGCAGGCGGCTTCTTCTAGCCACCGTTTCATGGGTATCAGCCGCGAAGGTCAGGTTGCACTACTAACAACGCAAGGTAACCCAAATGGTCACGTGATTTTACGTGGCGGTAAGCAGACGAACTACGATTCAGTATCGGTACACGAATGTGAGCAAGAGCTGGGTAAATCTGGTTTAGAGGCAGCGCTAATGGTCGACTGTAGCCACGCGAACTCTCGTAAAGATTTCCGTCGCCAACCTTTAGTTGCAGAAGATGTGATTCACCAAATTCGTGAAGGCAACAAGTCGATTATCGGCCTGATGATTGAAAGCCATATTAACGAAGGAAACCAATCTTCGGATATACCTCTCAATGAGATGAAATACGGCGTTTCTATTACCGACGCGTGTATCAATTGGGATTCAACTGAGGCACTATTGAAGCATGCACATACGGAATTAGTCCCGTTCTTAGAGAACCGTTTGAAAGGTTAGTCAGAGTTTTAAATTTAAGTGCCTCATCTAATGGGGCATTTTAAGATCTGTTACTAGCGAAATCAGCGTTAGTACGGGCTTATAGATTAGTAAGGAATAAAATGGCCGTTGAACTGAACGAATTACGCGACCAAATCGATGCTGTCGATAAACAAATGTTGGATTTACTTGCTCAGCGATTGGCTCTAGTAGAGAAAGTCGGTGAAGTAAAAAGTGAACATGGTTTACCTATTTATGTACCAGAGCGTGAGGCTGCAATGCTGGCATCTCGTCGTCAAGAAGCCGAGAAAATAGGGGTTCCACCACAGCTAATCGAAGATATTTTGCGTCGTACTATGCGTGAGTCTTATGCCAGTGAGAAAGATTCTGGTTTTAAGTGTCTAAACCCAGAGTTACGTTCAGTGGTTATCGTTGGTGGTAATGGTCAACTTGGTGGCTTGTTTGGTCGTATGTTCAAACTGTCTGGCTACGAAGTAAAAATCCTTGGCAGCCAAGATTGGGATAAGGCCGACGAAATCTTAGATAATGCTGGGCTTGTGGTTGTTACGGTTCCAATTCACCTAACGGAAGGTGTGATTGCGAAGCTAGGTAATCTACCAAGCGATTGTATTCTATGTGATTTGACGTCAATTAAATCTAAACCTCTACAAGCAATGATGAACATGCATCAAGGCCCAGTAGTTGGATTGCACCCAATGTTTGGTCCTGATGTTCCTAGCCTTGCTAAGCAGGTGATTGTTTACAGTGATGGTCGTGGTTCTGAAAGTTACCAATGGCTACTGAATCAATTTGGTATTTGGGGCGCGAGCCTTTGCCAGATGGATGCAGCTGAACACGATCACGGCATGACCTTGATTCAAGCACTTCGTCACTTCACCTCTTTTGCTTACGGCTTGCACCTGAGTAAAGAGAACCCGAACATTGATCAACTTCTGAAACTAAGCTCACCAATCTACCGACTTGAGATTGCGATGGTTGGTCGTCTATTTGCTCAAGACCCGAACTTGTACGGTGATATCATTCTGTCTTCGGATGAGAATATAGAGATGATTCGACGCTTCCATAGCTGTTTCGGAGAAGCGTTAGAAATCCTAGATGGCAAAGATAAGGCTAAGTTTGTTGAGAGCTTCAACCAAGTGAGTGATTGGTTTGGTGACTACTCACAACAATTCTTGCAAGAGAGCCAAAGTCTTCTAAAACAAGCACATGACTCGATTCATCGTGGTTAATACTGATTTGAAATCATAAAAAAGAGCGACCATCTGGTCGCTCTTTTTGTTTGTGCTGAACGCTATGAAAGCATTTTGCCTACAGTAGACTAAAAGCAATTAGACCATCATAGGCCAAATCAACAGGTCTTAGCTATTAACAACTAGTTAGTCGTGATAGGTTTTTTGCTATCTTCACTCGATACGGTGTCGATGGTCGAGCTAATGTAAGGCACGTTAGTCAGGTTGATCTGCAAGCGAACCACATTATCAATCAGCTGAACGAGTGGGCCCCACTTAACCTTTTTCTCTTTCTCGAACACGTAGTTGAAGTTTTCCGGTGTCCAATCCATCAAGTATTGAGGGTTCAATGAACGACCAAGGAAGCGTACTTCATAATGCAAGTGTGGGCCGGTTGAGTTACCTGAGTTACCACAGCTCGCAATCACATCGCCTTTACTCACAAACTGACCGCTACGTACCTTGAACTTCTGTAGGTGCGCATAAGAACTCATGAAACCAAACGAGTGACGCATAGTAATAAAGTTGCCGAAGCCTTTTTTACTTGGGCGTACCGTTTCAATGACTCCATCTGCGGGCGCGACAATATCTTCACCACGCTTACACGTTAGATCGATACCAGTATGTACATGGCGTTTCCCTGAAATAGGGTTAGTGCGGCTACCATAAGAAGAAGATATACGTTGATAAGCCATCGGACTGTCGTTTGGAATCAAGCGGAACATTGTGGCTCTTACTGCTGAATCGACTGCAGCCGCATCAATGCGATCTTCTAAAGAAATATCATCGGTAAGCAGATCTTCATCAGCAAGACCCAGTACTGATTCCACATCGAATACACGCTTACCAAGTAGCTGAATCGTGCCTTCTTTCTCGGTCAGTGTTTGCGATAGCGAATGGTTGGTTTCTACTTGCTCAGCATAAAGAAATTCTGTTTGTTCTTTTTCAACAATCAGTGTTTCAATCAACTGTTGGGCATCACCCGCTTGCAGTGCGAGTTCTTGTTTACTCTCGAAGTGCATGTACGCCGCTCCGCCAATCAATAGCGGTACTGAAAAAATGGCAGTAGTGCAAATGAGCACGGCTTTACGGCCGAAGTAAAACGTCTGTTCCCCCTGACTAGAGGGAATAGTAATGGACACTTTTTTAGACATGGTTCTGTATTAACTAAATGCTTCTAATAGAAAAAGGGTAATGGAGATATTATTCCTTGCCTAAGTCGGTAAGGTGTTCAATCTCTCTATAAAGCAGGTCATTGTCACCAACATTAAGCTCAACAAGGCGCTTAAGGTGGCTGATACTATCAATATCTAAATGCTCTATGCGTAAACGCATTGAGGTATTGATGGTAGAGACTATCGTTGCTTCTAACTGAATATTGATATCACTGTTTTCGAGTTTAAAGCTCACTTGAACAGGGACATCATGGCTAAGTTGTTTTGATTCATTGCATTGAATGAGTAAACCATGGAGTGATAAGTCTTGCACTGAGCCTGATACCTTTACTTGTCCTTGTGAGATCTCAGTCGGGACTTGATAAATAACTCGTGAAAATTGACGTCTTTCAACCATAAGTAATCTCTCTATATCGATGCATTACACGTAAGCCAGATATATCAAAGGCCGCTATTATCGCGGCCTTTGTTCAAAATACAAGCTTATTTACTTAGCTATACGCTTGTACTTGATACGGTGCGGCTCTGCCGCTTGTGCGCCTAGAGTCTGCTTAAGCCACTCAGTGTACTCAGTATAGTTACCTTCGTAGAAGTTAACTTGACCTTCATCACGGTAGTCTAAGATATGGGTCGCAATACGGTCAAGGAACCAACGGTCATGCGAGATAACCATTGCACAGCCCGGGAATTCAAGCAGTGCTTCTTCAAGAGCACGTAGCGTTTCAACGTCAAGGTCGTTGGTAGGCTCATCGAGTAGCAGTACGTTACCGCCCGCTTTTAGCAGTTTCGCTAAGTGAACACGGTTACGTTCACCACCAGAAAGCTCACCGATGATCTTCTGTTGGTCGTTGCCTTTAAAGTTGAAACGAGAACAGTAAGCACGCGCAGGGATTTCGAAGTTGTTGATCTTAATGATATCAGCGCCTTCAGAGATCTCTTGGAATACTGTCTTAGTGTCGTCCATGCTGTCACGGAACTGATCAACAGAAGCAAGCTTAACGGTTTCGCCTAGTTCAACTGTACCTGAATCTGGCTGTTCTGCACCGCTTAGCATCTTGAATAGTGTTGATTTACCTGCACCGTTGGCACCAACGATACCGACGATTGCACCCTTAGGCATGCTGAACGATAGGTCGTCGATAAGAACGCGATCACCAAACGATTTAGTTAGGTTGTTCACTTCAAGAACTTTGTCACCTAGACGCTCACCTGGCGGGATAAACAGTTCGTTAGTTTCGTTACGCTTCTGGTATTGGCCAGTTGTCAGTTCTTCAAAACGAGCCATACGAGCTTTAGACTTAGCTTGACGGCCTTTAGGGTTTTGACGAACCCATTCAAGTTCTTTCTCGATTGTCTTTTGACGTGCGCTTTCGCCCGCTTTTTCTTGCTTAAGACGCTCGTCTTTTTGCTCTAGCCAAGACGTGTAGTTACCTTCCCATGGGATACCTTCACCACGGTCAAGTTCTAGAATCCAGCCAGCTGCGTTGTCTAGGAAGTAACGGTCGTGGGTAATCGCCACAACAGTACCACTGTAATCAACAAGGAAGTGCTCAAGCCATGCTACTGATTCTGCATCCAAGTGGTTGGTTGGTTCATCAAGAAGCAGCATGTCTGGCTTTTCAAGAAGTAGACGACAGATAGCAACACGACGACGCTCACCACCTGATAGGAATTCAATTTTCGCATCCCACTCAGGAAGACGAAGTGCATCAGCAGCACGCTCTAGAGCAGTCTCTAAGTTGTGACCGTCTTTTGCTTGAATCAGAGCTTCTAGTTCGCCTTGCTCTTTTGCCAGTGCATCGAAGTCTGCATCTGGTTCTGCGTAAGCTGCGTAAACCGCATCAATACGCTTAAGTGCGTCAGCAACGTCAGAAACCGCTTCTTCTACGATTTCACGAACAGTTTTTGATTCGTCTAGCACAGGCTCTTGTGGTAGATAACCTACTTTAAGGCCTTGTTGTGCACGTGCTTCACCATCAATATCAGTATCAATACCAGCCATGATACGTAGTAGGGTAGATTTACCTGAACCATTTAGACCCAAAACACCGATTTTAGCGCCAGGAAAAAAGCTAAGAGAAATGTCTTTAAGAATTTGACGCTTAGGTGGAACAGTTTTGCTCACCCGAGACATGGTATATACGTATTCAGCCATTGCCGATCGATCCTAATTATTGTTCAAAATTGTCTGTTATTTTATACCAATATCCTCAAAGATGTTACTCCTAGGGCAGAAAAGCCACTCTTGAACAAATCCTTACCTATTATTGTCACATTGGTCATTAAAACTATATTTAATGGGCTTCTGAGGCGAAGTGTTAAATATTAATAATATTTACACTCAAATCCTTTACATTTGATGTGATGTCGGGCGTAAATAGACTTCACGTATTCATACACGCACTAAGGAAAGAGCGAATGTTTTTCCGCATTGGTAATACGAAAATTGCTGTGGCTGCATCGGCAATTTTGTCTTCGGTTTCACTGGCTCCGGTCGCTATGGCTAGCAATGCATCCGAGCTTGAAATGCAGCGTGACGTTTATGACAAAGCGCAAGAGGTTTTAGACAGCCGTGATCTAAAAGCTTACTCCGCGCTGCGTAACAAAATTCAAACATACCCTTTAACACCTTACACCGATTATCGGGCCTTTCTGATTGGCTTAGGTGATCGCACACCTGCTGAGGTCGATGCTTTCATTGAAGAGAACAAGGCATTGCCTTTCTCCAATCGAATGCGCGCACCTTATTTGGACTCATTGGCTTCTCAAAAACAGTGGAAGACGATCCTTGAGTTTCAAACCAAAGAGCCTGTCGGTGAAAAATACCAATGTATTTATTATCGAGCGCATTACGAGCAAGGTAACCAAGAGCTTGCCTTTAAAGGAGCTAAACAACTTTGGTTGAGTGGTAGTGGTGTTGATGACGCTTGTGACCCTTTATTTAAAAGCTGGGATCAAGCTGGGCTAAGAACTGATGAGCTGATTCTGGATAGAATGCTGCTAGCGTTCGAGGGCCGTAACGGTAAGTTAATGAGCTATCTGATTAAGCAATTGGATCATGATGAGTCAATTGCTCAAGCGAAGCAGATGAAGGCGTTGTACAACAAGCCTGAAAATGTACTCGCGTTTGCTAAAAAACATCCAGCGAATGAATTCTACCAAGCTCAAACCGAGTTTGCTTTCGAGAAGCTAGCAAGGAAATCATCAAGCAGTGCTCAAAAGGTGTTTGATGATGTCATCAAGGCTCAGAAGTTTTCGAAAGAGAAATCTCAAGAGCTCGCTGATTACCTAACGTTTCGTCTGATCAACACCGACTCTGAAGAGTTAATGGTGTGGCGCGACAAAATGCTCGCGAGTTCATCAAAGCAAGTTCTGCTGGAACGACGTGCTCGCTTAGCAATTCAACATGCCGATTGGACGGGTTTGAAAGAGTGGATAGCGCGCTTGGATGATAAACATCAGGCTTCGCTTCGTTGGCAATATTGGCAGGGCAGAGCTGAAATCGCGACGGGCGATACTGACAAAGGCAATAAGCGACTGTCAGATATCTTGGGTCAGCGTAATTTCTACAGTGTGGCTGCGGCTAAGCAGTTAGGTAAGCCAGTTCAATATCCAACATCGACACTTAAATACAATGCTGAAACAGTGAAGCCATTCGACACCTCTTTGGTGCGTATTGGTGAACTGATTGACCGAGACAAAATTGCGGCAGCGAAAAGTGAATGGCGCTGGTTACTGACCAATGCAGATAAAGAGCAAAAAGAGATGCTTGCCGCTTACGCTGCGACACAGCGTTGGAATCACTTTACCGTAACAGCGAGTATCTCTGCGAAGATGTGGGATAACATTGCGCTGCGCTTCCCTGTTGCTCATAAGTGGTGGTTTAACTTCTACGCTGAAAAGCACGATCTCGATCCAATCACTTTGATGTCTTTAGCAAGACAAGAGAGTGCGATGGATTCAGAAGCTCGCTCTCCAGTTGGCGCGCGTGGCATTATGCAAATTATGCCCAAGACGGCGCAATACACAGCGAACAAACATAAGATTAAGTATCAGGGCAGCGATGATCTTTATGATGTCGGCAAAAACATTGAGATTGGCAGTCACTACTTAGATGGTTTACTCGCTCAATATGATGACAACCGTATCTTTGCGTTTGCGGCTTATAATGCTGGACCTAGCCGTGTGAAACAGTGGCGTTCACGCAGCGATGAAAAGCTCGATGCCTTTGCATTTATCGAAATGATCCCATTCAAAGAGACACGTGGCTACGTTCAGAATATCTTGATGTTTGAGACCTACTATCGAGATATCTTGGGTGAGAAAGGGACGTTTTTAGCGCCCCATGAGGCAAAAACGAAATACTAAGCCTTCGGCATTTGGCCCGAAACTGAGTAAGAATAAAGGCAGTGAGTGCGAACCATTTCCACTTACTGCCTTTTTACATTGGATCGCATCAAGTGTTTCGGTATAAAGTGTTAAACGCTTTCAATCGTTAAGCGACTCTTTAAAGTCAGAATTTAAAAGTAAGTGTAGAGATATGGCATCACAACCTGAATATGATAATTGGCAACAACTGATGGACTTGGTAAAGACGGCTGTCGAAAAAGATCAGCACGAGCTGTTGTTGACTATGATGATGACACCAGACGAGCGAGATGCTCTGGTTGCTCGAATTAATATCTTCTGTGAGCTGATGAAAGGCGATATGTCTCAACGACAGGTGAGTCAAATGCTGGGCGTAGGCGTAGCGACGATAACCAGAGGCTCAAATGAGCTAAAGGCCAAATCTGAGCAAGAGAAAATCGTGATCGCCGACCTATTGCTAAAGTAATAATGGAATTAAGCTATCACGCGATAGTATGAATACGAATTCGATAAAAAACGCTAACTGGATGTTAGCGTTTTTTGTTTCTGAAGATTGTTCTTGGAATCTTTTGAAGTTTAAGGAAGCCTCAAATACTAAATAGGAAAGTGTTCAGGATTCACAAATGGGATCAGAGCCAAAATTAAAGCTTGATGATAGACCGAACTGCGTGATAATTGGTTATGTGTCAGTAGGCCAATGGCACCACCTTTCTGTTTGATATTGTCGGTACCAAACACTTCATCCATCACATCCCCTAACTCGTTTGCATGCTCTAGTTTCTCAAGCACGGCTGGTGGCAGCATCAGACTTGCTGAACGAGACTCGCCACGTTGGCCATTCGTTTCGATCACCATCCAGGCAAAGGTGACGTTTGTTTCTATTCCCGCTTCTAGACCAACATAGAAGTCTGCATCAGGCTGAGCTTGAGTTGCGTTGTGAACTCGATTCACGGCACCTTGATAGGTTTCATCATTGCTCATCGGTTGATCGGCGACACCACTAGGGACGCTGATGCCTTTGAAATCAAATTCAGTATCAGGAAAAGCAGATAAGAACGCACTTTTAACGGCGTTTATTTTAGCTGGGTTCAGCGATGCGATGATTACAGATTTCATGTGTCGGATTCTTTTTGTTGTCGATTAGATTGAGTTGATGTTGTCGGTACCAGTCACTCAATTCTTCTAGTGGCATGGGTTTACCAAAGTAATAGCCTTGCAGCATATCGCACTGTGCATCCTGTAACCACTGGTGCATGTCTTGAGTTTCAATCCCTTCGGCGGTGACCTTTTTCCCCTGAGCATGACACAACCCGATAACTGGTTTTACGATGTTCTGGTTATCGGTTTCAATTAAGGTATCCAAAAACGCTTTATCCAATTTAATTTTCTGAGTTGGATACTGCACCAGTTGAGTGATAGAGGTGTAACCGGAACCAAAGTCATCAATCGCCAGTCGATAACCCATGCATGACAGCTCATTCAGCAATGGGAAGCCTTCTGAGTTTGAGTAAAAGGTTTCAGTGATTTCAAAATCGATTAGGCTTGGTGGAATTCGATTTAACTCCGCGTGTTCTTTAATGAAACCCGCAAGGTGAGTGGTTTCAATGCCAGCAGAAGATAAGTTGATCGACAATTGAATCGAGTGATCAAATTGAGTCTGAAGTCGATGGAATGAAGCAAACGCATTCTGTATTACCCAGCGGTCAACATGTTCGAACAGCCCGGTTTGTTCGGCTATTGGAATGAACTCATCCGGTGGAACCAAACCAAGTTGCTTTGAATTCCAACGTAATAACACCTCAACGCCAATAACATCAGTCCCGGTAGAATCCATGTAGGGCATGTAAACGAGCCTGAATTCATCATCAAAATTCTTACCTCTAAGCGCACGTTCAATGTCTGCTTGGCGCTGAATGGCTTTGTCTAAATCCCGTGAATAGTCAGCAAATTGGTTTTTACCGGCACGCTTGGCTTGGTACATCGCGGTATCCGCGTTGGACAGAAGCTTCTCGATTGAGTTGCCATCATTAGGGTAGGTCGCAATACCAATACTGACCGTGATCGGAAAGCTGCCTGATTCGGTGACAAAGCCTTTTTGCAGTGGAGTGAGCAAATCGTTCGAGAATCGATGCGCGACATTTCCTCGGTGACTAGGAGCGTTAATGTAGACAACGAACTCGTCTCCAGAAAGTCGGGCTGGCATACAATGAGCGTCGAATTCCTCTTTATAATGACGACAAATATCTGAAATACGCTGAGCAAAAGAAACCAGAATCGAGTCGCCGATTTGATGCCCGTATTTGTCGTTCACAAACTTGAAGTTGTCCAAGTCAAAATAGAGAACCCAGGTTTCGGTATTCGAACTCGGTTTTGGCAACGATTGCTGAACGAAGGTTTGAAACTGATGCCTATTGGCTATTTGGGTTAACTGATCATTTTCGGCCAAGAGCTTGGTTTGCTGGTAGGTGTTGTCTAGCTCTTGGTACATGTCATAAAAACGCTGTGATAAGCGGCCAAGTTCATCACGAGTGCCTAAGCGTTCAATGTTCTTACGTTGTTTTTTTTCGACTTGCTGTAGCTGTCGATCGAGCCGCGTTATTGGAGTAATCACAGTGCGAGACAGAAGCATGAGTAGCAGAGCGACAGTCACAAACGCAGACAGGGCAAACGACAAACTCAGCTTGTTCCAAATTGAATCGAGCTTGTTTTCTAATAGGAATTGCGCCGGATCGACTGTGGCGTAAAGTTCTGGAGCAAGCTTGACTGAGTGGGTGACATCATTTTCCAAAGAAACCGCTATGGATGTGAAGAATAAACTGGTTTGGTAGTCGAACTCTATCTGTTTTCTCAGCGCATTAAATTTGTCGAGAGAGACAGAGACAACAACAAAGAACACATCGTCGGGTTGATTGTTAACGGTTGGGAAAATCGCTTTTCTATCTACCTTGTCATAGTGAACCAACATCCCTTCGCCTTGGGAGTTTTGAATATAGTTGGTACTCGATGTTGCTAAGGTGTCTTGATAGTGCAGGTCAACATATTCCAATATCTTACTGTCAATCTGAGTGCGTGAGTCATTGCTATTATCCGCGTAATAACGCAGTTTTCGATCACCATTAAGAAGCGCTAAACCTGTATAGCTTTCATCGTCATCTTGCAGGAAATGAATGGCTTCTCGAAGATTACTGACCAGTTCAAGATCGCGAGATAGATTTTGATCAGTGAGAAAATAACGCTTCACCATATCACTCTGGGTCAAGGTGTAAGAGTAGCTATTGAGGAACGAACGAGATTGGCGAAAGTATCCGGCTAGTTTTTCCATGTTCAGTTGAAGTGCGTTGTCTTCGCGTTTGATGAAACTGCTTTTTTGCGTCGAATAAATAATATAGCTAGAAGCCGCGGTACTGATCAGTATCACAGGGGCTATTAGTAGTAAGATTTTAGTACTTAGCTTCATAGTTAATGACAACACTATTTATAAATTAAGCGCATAAGTTTATGTTACTTAATGCTTACTCGCTATTAATTATACGTAGTTCGATGATTTCCTGTGAAGGGGGTAAGGTTTTGTCTTTATTGATAAAAAAAGCCACTAATGAGTTTTTGTTAGAAAGGCTCAAGTAGTGGAGAGAGTAAGCGTGCCGAATGTGCGAAACAAGTGAATTGTGTTTCAGGCATGCTAGGGTGAGTTTTCTTAGCGAGAATAGTACTCGACTAGAGGGTGATTTAAGTATTTGGCCTGCTGTAGGCCAAATACTTATGTTAGCTAAAAGCTGATACTCACTTTCAGCTATGACAACTTAACTTGAGTCGCTTTGATGTTCTCACTTGGGTAGCAACCCAACACTTTAAGGTGGCGAGTAATGGCTGTTAGTTCCGTTATCGCTTGTTGCATATTATCTGAATCCAGATGCGCCTCTAAATCGACATAGAACATCTCTTCCCAAGGGTTACCCATGATAGGACGAGATTCTAGCTTAGTCATGTTGATGCCTAAGCGTTGCAGGATCAGTAGTGTTTCTACCAAAGAACCCGCCTCTTGAGATGTCGACATGATGAGCGTTGTTTTCGCTGGTATTTGAGTCGATACTTCAACAGGCTTACGCGCCACAACGATGAAACGAGTGTGGTTCTCTGTTTGGTTTGCAATATTGCTCTGGATTGGCTGTAGTCCATAAAGCTTACCGCTCGATGCATTACCAATAGCAGCTACGTCATTACCACCCAATTCTTTAACTTTTTTCATTGCATCAGCGGTGCTTGCGCAAGACTCAAGGTTGACACCCTTAAGGCGGCTCAAGAACTCACTGCATTGTTGATGAGGTTGTGGATGCGAGTAGAGTGTTTTGATGTCTTCTAAACGGATATCACTTTTAGCAACAAGGCAGTGCTCAATCGGTTGAGAAAGTTCGCCAACAATGTATAGAGTCGTATGCTGTAACAGGTCGTAGACCTCGTTAATTGACCCTGAACTGGTGTTCTCAATCGGCAGGACACCGTAGTCGGCATGGCCAGACTCTACTGTTGATGCGACTTCTTTGAAGTGATTACAGTTCAGCTCAATCAATTCCATATTCTTGCGGCTGAAGTATTCGCGGCTCGCAAGGTGAGAATACGATCCCTTAGAACCTAAGAATGCAACGCGAGCCAATGGTTTACGGCTTTGCGGGTTCGCTAGGTTTTGTAAGTATGACTGTTGTAGTAAAACGGAATCTTCGATGATGGTGTGAAACAGCTTGGTAATGTACTGCGCATCAAGTTCGTATTTATCTTTGCCGTTGTTGATCAGCTTAACTAATAGTTGTTGTTCTCGTACTGCATCACGAACTGGTTTTGATGTCTCTACTTTGCTTTTAGCGACTTCGATACTTAGCTTGCGACGCTCTGAAAGTAACTTCAGGAGTTCGTCGTCTAAATCATTAAGACGAAGGCGGATATCATCCAGTGAAATTGAGCGGTCAGTCATAAATGTGTCCTTATAAAAAAGCCTCCCTAGTGTGGGAGGCTTCTTGTTCGTTTTTGACTTGTTTTTCTAAAACGACTTAGCCTCCGATTTACGGAAGAAAAAAGAAGTCAAAAATAAACAAAGATTGAGTGTGCATAAAAAGTGATTGTTTTATGAATGTTTAAACACAATAAGCAAGCGAGCTACGAGCGTCAAGCAAAAAAATAGCGCCCTGAGGCGCTATTTTTTAATCTGTTCTCTTTCCTTATTCTACTTCAGCTTCTAGCTCTTCGATTTCAGGCTTTTCAGCGCGGCGCGCTTCTGGTTTATGGCGTAGCTTGTTGAGTTGACGCTCTAGTTTTTGTTCTACTTCGTTGATCGCTACGTAGAGGTCGTCATGGATTGATGAAGCAACAAGTTGGCCTTTTGGTACGGTTAGTACCGCTTCAAATTTCTTCTTCTTGTTTGGTTCTTCGCTAAAGCTCGCTTGGCAGCCAATGATGTCTACTTGCCATTTATCTAGCTTTTTAAATTTGCTTTCTATGTGATCACGGATTGCAGAGGTAATGTCGATGTTTTTACCAGTGATGTTCATTTTCATAGAAGTTTTCCTCTGTTGTATCCCTCATGGGTTAACTTCAGATTACGACTTTTAGGAATAAAGAATGTGATCTAGATCTTTTTTTGGTTGGGTGGGATAAGCATTAAAATCAAATGTGATCTTACGCAAGTCTTAGTATCTTTTTGGCGAAAAATGCTTGTTATCCTTATGAAAAACGATAACTTGGAGGCAAGGCTTCGCTAAAAATTAAATCAGTTTTTAGGGGCGTCCTACAGCCTATGGAAAGTGCTTGATTGAAATTTACTCAATAGTGTTTTGTGATATAGGTCTTGTAATATAGGTCGCTACATAAGCTTCTTCAGAATTAGATAAACAAAAGCCGCATAAGTATTCTTATGCGGCTTTTGTGTTTTTTAGCTTTACCTAATACCTTTGGCTCCCCAGCTCTGGGATGGAGGCGATCTTAATCGTTAGTGTTCAGTAATCTCGCTGTGCCGTCCTCTCGGATAGCATTGATAGCTTGTAATTGTTTATAGATTACGAAGTAACGATTGATGTTGGCAACATAGGTTACGGGTTCTTTACTCACGTATTTGCGAGTGATGATTTCTACGTTTTTAAACCAGATGTTTGGGTTGTAACCTTTCTGCTTGGCAATGCTCCTCATCTTTCTGATCTTAGCAGGACCAGCGTTGTAAGAAGCCAAGGTAAAGTAGATTTGATTGTCGGGTGATATTGCCGGGTCGTCAAAATATCGGTCTTTGATAAAGCGCATATACTTCACACCCGCATGGATGTTGTTATCCACCTTATGGATGTTCTTGATGTTGACGTTTTTATCTTTGGCGGTACTCGGTAATACCTGCATCACACCAATAGCCCCGCGATGAGAAATCCGGCTCTGATCCAGTCCTGATTCTTGGAAACCTTGAGCTGACATCATCAAAGGATCAAATTCATACTTGCTCGAATACTTTTCAAAGACATCTGAGAGTTTAGCTACTCGGTCTACTTTATTGGGGTTGAGTGCTCGGCCTAACCAGCGAGTATTGTCGATGTATTTCTGGTAGATGACATTCCCAAGCAGGGTGCCTGTTCGTGCGGTCTTGACGTATTTGTTTATCTCTTTCTTCAGTTGAGGGCTGTCTTTTCTTAAAGCCCAAGCAATACGACCATTTTCTCGTAAAGGTAAGTCGTTATGGACTTGAATGTTTTCCATTACATCGATCCAGAGCTTGGCTTTATGGTTATCCAGAATTGTGCCTTGTATATAACCTTGGTTAACCAGTTCTATCAGCTCGTAGTCTTGTAATGACTCCTCGATAAAGTGGACATGCAGTGGTGGTAAACCTAGCTCGTTAAGCTCCTTATTAACTCTTTGTACACTCTCGAAGTAACTCGAGCTTGCTCGTATCCACACCTCTTTGCCACTCAATTGCTTGATTTCGGTGATAGGTTCGGCCTTTTTCCCTGTGATAATGAGTTCTTTACCATCTTTAATCATCGGATCCGAAAAATCGATGGTTCGTAATCGTTTATCGGTGATCGTTAGGTTAGCGACAGCGACATCACCATAGCCAGACTCTAAAGAGGGAAGTAGATCATCTCGTTGCACGGGGATGATTTGAACATTGAGATAGGGATGTTTCTTACGAAGGCTTTTCTCAAAGTGGTAGAGCATTTCTGCCACGATGCCTTTTGGCTTGCCATCCTCGATGTAATAGAAACCAAGATCGGCAGACACTAGCACTCTAACCGTTCCTTTGGTTTTGAGCACATCCAAGTCACCCATGTAAGGCTTATTGCTTAATGGAGACAGTTCTAATGCGTAGGATAAGTGGCTAAACAGCGATATCCAGATAAATAATAACAACCTACTCACATCCACACTCCATGTTGATGTTTTGTTAAAAGTTATCTTTTGAAGATACCGTGTATTATGCGATCCATCAAGTTTGCGATATGTAGATGAAAAAAAGCGCGCTAGTAAATTAGCGCGCTTTTAGGATTGAGATGTAAGAGGTTTGATTAAGGTAGTGGGTTTAACTCAATCAACTTTTCTGTTCTTAACACAGCGTCATCTAGGCCGAGTTGTTGATAAGCTTTTAGCTGGATATCTAAAGACTTACGCGCAGCAATGGTGTCTGGGTAAGTTTTTTGCAGCTCTTGCGTTCTGTTGATCGCAGCAATCCAAGCTTCGCGGCGTAGGTAGAAATCAGCGGTTGCTAAGTCATACTCTGCTAGGCGGTTCTTAAGTGCGAACATGCGTTTTTGTGCATCTTCAGCATAAGGGCTGCTAGGGAAACGTTCGAGTAGTCGCTTGAAGTCAGCAAACGCAAGCTTCACTGGTTCAGGATCTCGGTCACTACGGTCGATATTAAAAATATCGTGCATGAAGTTTCGATCTTGTGCCATGTGCGTTAAGCCGCGCATGTAAAGAACCCAGTCTTGTTTCTCATGCGTTGGGTTCAAACGTAGGAAACGTGAAATGGTAGCAAGGCCAAGTGCCAAGTCATCATTTTTGTAGTAAGCGTAAATCAGATCGAGCTGTACTTGCTCAGAATAGGCGCCGAATGGGTAACGTGAGTCTAGGGCTTCTAGCTTTTCTATTGCTGAAAGCCAGCTACCGCTCTGCAGTGATTCTTGCGCGTCAGAGTAGAGAACCGATGGTGGTACATCTGGCACTATCTCTTCACTACTTGAACAACCAACCAAGAGTGATACGGCTAATAGACCCGATAAAGTAAGGTGTTTCATGTCAGGCGTCGATTCCTTGAATTAAATATTTCGTAAGCTTCCGTTACTTTCTAACCAGTAACAGATACAATGATGCAATTATTCTATTTTATCCATACTAATGGGTATTAGTCTCACGGTTTTTAAAAAAGTTCGATATGGCTCAGCAGATCACATTAACAGACACAGTAAAAAGCAGCCAGTTAGGTCAACGTTTAGACCAAGCTGTCGCTGAACTATTTACCGATTTTTCTCGCTCTCGCATTAAAGAGTGGCTTCTTGACGGCAAAATCCAAGTGGATGGCGAAGTTATTACTAAGCCGCGCGTTAAGGTTTTGGGCGGTGAAGAGATCATCTTGCAAGCTGAACTTGCAGATGAAGAGCGCTGGGAAGCACAAGATATTCCTCTAGACATTGTCTACGAAGATGATGACTTATTGGTTATCAATAAGCCTCGCGATCTGGTTGTACACCCAGGCGCAGGCACACCGGATGGAACCATACTAAACGCATTGCTTTTCCATTACCCACAGATTGCAGAAGTGCCTCGTGCAGGTATTGTGCACCGTCTTGATAAAGACACAACAGGCCTTATGGTTGTGGCTAAAACGGTTCCAGCTCAAACTCGTCTTGTGCGTGCTCTTGCTAAGCGTCGTATTACTCGTGAATATGAAGCAATTGCAATTGGCAAAATGACCGCTGGTGGTGTGGTAGAGAAAGGCATTAGCCGTCATGCAACTAAGCGTACCTTGATGGACGTAAATGAATTAGGAAAGCCTGCGGTAACTCACTACCGTGTTGCTGAGCACTTCCGCGAGCATACTCGTATTCGTCTACGCCTAGAAACGGGTCGTACTCACCAAATTCGTGTTCACATGTCATACCTTCAGCACCCGCTGCTAGGTGATGTTGCATACGGTGGTCGTGCTCGTATTCCAAAAGGTGCATCTGAAGAACTAACAACTATGATTCGTTCTTTTGATCGCCAAGCACTGCACGCCGTTATGCTTAAATTTGTTCACCCAATTACAGGTGAAGAAGTTGAGTTCCACGCTCCTGTGCCAAATGACATGGTTGTGATGGCTGAAGCGTTACGTGTTGATGCTCGCGAAAACTTGGAAGACGACATTTAATCATGTCGATGATCATCCCTAACTGGAATGCACCAAAAAACGTGAAAGCATTTGCTTCGACACGTTTTGATGGTTTTTCAACTGGTGAGTATCAAGGATTAAACCTAGGTACGCATGTTGGGGATGATACTTCGCTTGTTGAAAACAACAGAACCTGGCTCAAGCAACACGCTAATATGCCTGCAGCTCCGGTATGGCTAAATCAAACTCACTCAACAGATGTCGTTACGGTTTTACAATCTACGGCAGATATTCTTAATGCTGACGGTGCATTTACCACAGCTAAAGGTGTTGTTTGTTCTGCGATGACAGCCGATTGCTTACCTGTAATCCTTACTGATACCAAAGGCACTCAAGTTGCTGCTGTTCATGCTGGTTGGCGTGGTCTTGCTGGTGGAATTCTTGAAAATGCCGTCGCAAAGTTTTCAAACCTAGATTCAGAGAATAAGCTCATTGCTTGGCTTGGTCCTGCAATAGGCAAACAAGCCTTTGAAGTAGGCGATGATGTGTTGGAAGCTTTCGTTAGTTTTGACCCTCAAGCTAAGCTCGCATTTGAAGCCAAAGCTGAACCAGGCAAATGGCTAGCGAATATGTCTCAGCTTGCAACGCAACGACTGAACAAAGTTGGTGTCACTTCTGTGACAGACTCCAATCTATGTACCTTCGCTGATGCGGATGCGTTCTATTCTTATCGTCGTGATGGTATTACTGGGCGCCAAGCTACTTTTATTTGGCTAGAGTAACCTTTAGCTAGTGCAACTAGTCATCCAGTTAATTTATATTTTTATATCAGCTCTATTCTTCATTCTTATCCCTTGAAAATCCGCGTTACCGTATCCATCTTCTAACCATAAGATAAACATATCTAAGAGTAGGAAGGTTGGCATGCGTCTCGATCGATTCACTAGTAAATTCCAAATTGCGATATCTGATGCTCAGTCGCTCGCATTAGGTCGTGATCACCAATATATAGAACCTGTACACCTAATGGTGTCTTTGCTTAATCAAGATGGTAGTGCAATTCGCCCATTGCTCACCATGCTGAATATTGATGTGGTTCAATTGCGTTCTAAATTGAGCGAAATATTAGACCGAGTGCCTAAAGTAAGCGGCATCGGTGGTGACGTTCAGCTATCGAATGCGATGGGAACGTTGTTTAACCTATGTGATAAGGTCGCGCAAAAGCGTCAAGACAGTTACATATCTTCAGAAGTATTCCTACTTGCTGCTATTGAAGACAAAGGTCCTTTAGGAAACCTACTTAAAGAACTAGGTCTTACTGAGCCAAAATTATCTCAAGCTATTGAACAAGTTCGCGGTGGTCAGAAGGTCGATGACCCGAATGCGGAAGATAGACGCCAAGCGCTCGAGAAGTTCACCATTGATCTGACCGAAAGAGCAGAGCAAGGCAAGCTGGATCCGGTAATTGGCCGAGACGACGAAATCCGTCGCACGATCCAAGTACTTCAACGCCGCACTAAGAACAACCCCGTCATTATCGGTGAACCAGGTGTTGGTAAAACAGCGATAGTCGAAGGTTTAGCACAGCGTATTATCAATAATGAAGTACCTGAAGGCTTGAGAGGCCGACGTGTACTTTCGTTAGATATGGGCTCTTTGATTGCAGGCGCTAAATATCGTGGTGAATTTGAAGAACGTTTGAAATCAGTTCTTAACGAATTATCGAAAGAAGAGGGCAATATCATTCTCTTCATCGATGAAATTCACACCATGGTAGGTGCGGGTAAAGGCGAAGGCTCTATGGATGCGGGTAATATGCTAAAACCAGCATTGGCTCGTGGTGAGCTTCACTGTGTAGGGGCAACCACACTCGATGAATATCGCCAGTATATAGAGAAAGATCCTGCGTTAGAGCGTCGATTCCAAAAAGTGCTTGTCGATGAGCCAACCGTGGAAGACACGGTCGCAATTCTCCGCGGTTTGAAAGAGCGCTATGAACTTCACCATCATGTAGAAATTACCGACCCAGCGATTGTTGCGGCGGCAACATTATCTCATCGATACGTTTCTGATCGTCAGCTGCCAGATAAGGCGATTGATCTGATTGATGAAGCGGCTTCGAGTATCCGTATGCAGATCGACTCAAAACCTGAGTCGCTAGATAAGCTCGAGCGTAAGATCATTCAATTGAAGATCGAGCAGCAAGCTCTTACCAATGAAAATGATGAAGCCAGTGAAAAACGTCTTCGAACATTACAAGAAGAGCTTTCTGACAAAGAACGCGATTTCGCAGAGCTTGAAGAAGTGTGGAATGCAGAGAAAGCCGCGCTTTCAGGCACGCAACACATCAAGTCAGAGCTAGAACAGGCTCGTATGGATATGGATTTTGCGAGACGTGCTGGTGATCTTAACCGAATGTCTGAATTGCAATACGGTCGAATCCCAGAATTAGAGAAGCAGTTAGATCTTGCGACTCAAGCTGAAATGCAAGAAATGACACTGCTGCGTAATAAGGTCACGGATGCAGAAATTGCAGATGTGTTATCGAAGCAAACAGGCATCCCTGTTTCTAAAATGCTAGAAGCTGAGAAAGAGAAGCTTCTTAAAATGGAAGGTGTTCTGCATAAGCGCGTTATTGGCCAAGCGGAAGCAGTCGAAGTGGTATCGAATGCGATTCGTCGTAGCCGTGCAGGTTTATCTGATCCGAACAAGCCGATTGGCTCTTTCTTATTCCTTGGCCCAACCGGCGTTGGTAAAACCGAGTTGTGTAAAACACTCGCGAACTTCATGTTTGATAGTGACGATGCAATGGTGCGTATCGACATGTCTGAATTTATGGAGAAACACTCTGTTGCTCGCTTAGTTGGTGCTCCTCCGGGTTACGTTGGATATGAAGAAGGTGGCTACTTAACAGAAGCGGTACGTCGCAAGCCTTACTCGGTGATTTTGTTAGATGAAGTAGAGAAAGCGCATCCGGATGTTTTCAATATCTTATTGCAGGTGCTTGATGATGGACGCTTAACTGATGGACAAGGTCGTACAGTCGATTTTAGAAACACGGTAGTGATCATGACATCCAACCTTGGCTCTTCGAGAATTCAAGAGAACTTCAATACGCTCGACTACCAAGGAATAAAGAATGAAGTGATGGAAGTGGTAGGTAAACATTTCCGTCCTGAGTTTTTGAACCGAGTTGATGAAAGCGTGGTGTTCCATCCATTGGGTCAAGAGCACATTCAGTCGATAGCTGCTATTCAGCTTGAGCACCTTAAGAAGCGAATGGAAGACAATGGTTATGAGCTTGAAGTTTCGGATAAAGCACTCAAGTTGATTTCTCAAGTTGGCTTTGATCCAGTATATGGCGCGCGACCTTTGAAAAGAGCGATTCAACAAAGTGTCGAGAACCCGTTAGCGAAAGCGATACTGGCAGGAAAAATTAATCCAGATAAGAAAGTGCAGCTATTAGTAAACAGCGACCGCATTATTGCTCACCAATAGTTGAAGTAAGAGCGGTAGGTACGATTGGCCGAAATTAAGGCTTAATCGTACCTATTTTAAACGCTTTGTATGAATGGTGTTCGAACGGTCGCCGGTGGCGGCTTTTTTTCGTTTTTAGCCTTGTACAAAGGATTATTCTCTCTATAATGCGCCTCCGTTGCCAAGGATAACCAAGCGGTTTGAACTGAGTAACAAGACGGTGATAAGCATTTAAGATGCTTTGAAAAATTAGCTGGAAAAAGTGTTTGACACTGGAATCTAATCCGCTAGAATGGCCGTCCACTTCGAGAGGCTCCTTACTAAAAGGAAGGCTCAACAAGTAAAGCTCTTTAACAATTTAA